>NZ_DLSO01000040.1:0-8455 GCF_002500165.1 Gordonia sp. UBA7860
ACTTTGCCGTGACCCTGGGGGTAGTCCGAGGGCGCGGGGAGTAGGGGAAGGGGTTCTTCCTGCGACTTTCTGTGCGGGTCTGCCGGCCTTAGCCAGCGCGCAGGAACTAGAGGAAACGCTTCTTCCGCGGGTTGTGTGCGTTTCCTCGGGATGTGTCGCGGGGAAACCTCAGGAACTGGGGGAAGAGTTCTTTCCCCTACTTTCTGCGCGGGCGGGCGGGTGCCCTGTGGTGCGGAAACTAGGGGAAAGGCTTTTTCCGCGGGTTGTGTGCGTTTTCTCGAGAAGTGTCGCGGGGAAACCTCAGGAACTGGGGGAAGAGTTCTTTCCCCTACTTTCTGCGCGGGCGGGCGGGTGCCCCGTGGTGCGGAAACCAGGGGAAAGGCTTCTTTCGCGGGTTGTGTGCGTTTTCTCGAGAAGTGTCGCGGGGAAACCTCAGGAAGTAGGGGAAAGAATTCTTCCCCTACTTTCCGCGCGGGCGGCGGCGGTCCGCCCCGACGACGCCGCCCCGACGACGCCGCGCTAGTCCGTGTACCCGAAGAGCTTCTTGCCGTACCAGTCGCCGATCTCCGACAGCCCCGGCGGGACGGCGAACAGTGAGCTCGAGATGGGTGCGATGTACTCGTTGAGTCCGTCCTGGGCGAGGTTGTTCTGGATGCGGACGAACTGCTCGTGCGCGTTCTTCTGGTACGCGATGAAGAACAGCCCGGCGGCGAGTGTCCCTGTGCGCGTGTCGATTCCGTCGGTGTAGTTGTATCCGCGACGCAAAATCTGCGCGCCGCCGTTGTTGTCGGGGTGTGCGAGTCGCACATGCGAGAACCGGTCGACCGCGTACTTGCCGGTGTCGAGTCGTTTGTGGAAGTCGATCGTCGTGAACTCACTGCCACCCGACAGGGGAGCGCCGACGTCCTTGGTGCGCCCGAAGATCAACTCCTGGTTGCCGATGTCGTCGGAGTCCCACGCCTCGATGTGCATGCGGATCTTGCGCGACACCAGATACGAGCCACCCTTCATCCAGGGCTGATCCGTCTCGTCGCCCACCCAGACCCATTCGTTGGCGACGCTCGGGTCCTCGGCCTTGATGTTGGCCGTTCCGTCTTTGAACCCCAACAGATTTCGCGGTGTCACCTGCGACGTCGACGTGGCAGATGCGCGGCCGAAACCCTCCTGGAGCCAGCGCAGCGTGACCACGCTGCGGCCGATACGGGCGAGGTTGCGGACGGCGTGAAAAGCGACCTGTGGGTCTTCGGAGCAGGCTTGCACGCAGATGTCGCCGCCGCTGATCGACGGATCGATCGTTGTGTCGACTGCCAACTGTCCCAACGGTTTCAGCGCGGCGGGCATCTTGTCGCGCAGGCCGAATCGGTCGTCGAACAGGCTCGGGCCGAAGCCGACGGTGATCGTGAGTCTGTTCGGCCCGAGGTCGAATGCCTCCCCGGTGTCGGCGGGGGGTGAGCCGGGACGGGTCTCCACCGGTCCGACGGGCTTACCCTGCGTGAGCAGGCTCGCCGCGGCGGCCCACCGTGCGAGCATCACCTCGAGCTGCTGCGTTGTCACCGAGTCGGCGACGTCGAATGCGGCGAACACGAGCGAATTCTGTTGGGGAGTGATGATTCCGGCTTGGTGCTCGCCGTAGAATTCGACGGCCTCCGACGCGGTGTCGGTCGGTTTCGGTGCGGCGGCGTAACCGATGGCGCCGCCCGCAGCGCCGCCGACGACAACCCCGGCGAGCCCGGCGGCACCAAGGAAACCCCTACGTCCCAAGCGCGGTCCACGTCCACTGCCGGACGTCTCGGCGGTCTGGTCGGACGAGGTGGCGTCATCCGGTTGCTGCGTCGGTTTGTTGTCGTCGGCGGACATCACATCAGCTCGCTGCGGCGATCTTTCCGCCGGCCTGTGCCAGCGGATCCTTGACGGCGACGATGGCGGCTGCCATCTCGCGCTTCTGCTCGGCGGTCACCTGGGTGAAGTTCTTGAAGCCGCCGGGCTCGTTGGGGTCGCGGAAGGTGTCGATCAGCGAGTCGACCTTGGCGAACGCATCGGTGATGGTCTGCGTGAGCTGCGGATCGATCTCCTTCAGCGCGGGCTTGACCACAGCGAAGGCCTGTTCGGAGCCCTCGATGTTCGCCTGCATGTCGAGGATGTCGATGTGCGAGTACGACTCTTCCTCACCGGTGAGCTTGGTCGTCGAGACCTCGTCGAGCAGATCGCCTGCGCCGTTGACGATTTCAGCGGGAGCGAGGGTGAACTCCGGCTTGTTGACGACGCTCTGGAGCAGTTCGACGTTCTTCTGCAGTTCCGCGGCTACCGGCGCCATGTTCGCGAGGTTCTTGTCCTGGTAGATCGCCTTCTCCAAAACGTGGAAGCCCTCCCACTTATCGCCGGGGCCGACTGCATCCGGGCGCGCGTCGATCGCGAAATCGAGGCTGACAGAAGCATTGTCGGAGCAGTCCGTCGAGCCGTCGGTGCAGAAGGCGCCGGCGATGGGCTCGATGCGCTCGTAGTACGGGCGAGCCTTGGGGTACGCGTCCTTGGCGGCCTCGAGGTTGTTGGCCTTCACCGCGTCGGTCAGTGTTCTGGTGTGTTCAACGAGGCTGTTGACCTGGGTGATCACATAGGCCTTGTAGTCGGCGGACGCGGTCTTCAGCTTGTCTGCGACCGTTCCGGTGGCTTCCGCGGCCTTGCCGGTGACCGTGAACTGCGACTTTTCGTTGGTGGCGCCGGGGCAGTACAGCTCGTATGTACCGCCATCGAGCTTGTGGGAGAACGACACCGACGCCATACCGGGAGCAATGTTCTCCCGCTCGGCGAGAATGCGGTTGTCCTTGATCAGCTCGACCTCGCTGACCGCTGCCGCATTCTTATTGGTGATCTCGAAGGTGATCGGCCCCGCGTCGACCTTGTCCGGGGTGGCAGTGCAGCCCTGATCGGTGATCTCGACCTTGACGGTCTTCACATCCGACGACGAGTTCGACGAGTCGGAGCTGTCCGAGCAGCCCGCGATCCCGACGACGGCGACGGCTGCCGCGCCGACGGCCACCAGTGGTCGCACCCTCATGTGGTTTTCTCCTTTGTGTGAGCGGGGCCTGTCAGGGCCCCTGTCTGCAAATCCTCGTGCTCAGGTGGCGGCGTCGGACGCCTGCGTCGAACCAGCAGCACTCCGGCCAGAATCGCGGCGACGACCGCGCCGCCCGCAAGCCACAGCGGCACGACGACGGACCGGGTGTGATGTGCCGACCGTTGGTCGATGGCGTGTTGCAGCGCACCGAGTTCGGCGGCATCAGCGGTGTGCTCGGCGTCGAAGGTCGCGACCTTCCCGAGCACCACAGCGGCGCCGGAATCAGGGGTGGCCGTCGCGGTCACGACGTAGTGGACATCCGAGGCGACCGGCGAATGGAACGTCGGATCGACGCTGGTCGTCACCGTCGCGGTGACCGTGTAGATCACCGGTGCGTCGGCTCCGAACGTCTGCGTGTTCAGCCCGACCGGGAGGCGTCCGTTGTTGCCCGCGGCGACCTGTGCGGGCGTGACGCGCGCGGGAGCGTCGGGAACCAGCGAGGCGATATCGAGGTTCGGCGAAGCAAGCTGTTGATAGGTCGGGTAGCTCGTCGAGCCGATCTGCGCGTCGTCGGTGGCAGTGAGTTTGGGCAGCGAAGTCGACACAGATCCGGACGTGAGTGTGCCCGATGCCTGCGTGGAGTCGGCGGACTCGACCCGAACTGCGACGGGGTCGGGGACCCGAATGGTCTTGCCGGTCAGCACACCAGAAGTCGACGGCGTGCCGGAGGCGCTGGCGCGCATCGTGTCCGACGGCGCCGCCGGTTCGGCCGGCGCGGTGGAGAAGACGACGACTGCCGCGATCGCGAGGACGCCGGCGAGTGCGCCGCACGCCAGTCCTGCGGCGCGTCGGGGGAATGCCTTGCCCGCGGGCCAGAGCACGATCGTGCCGACGATGAGCAAATACACCGCCCAGCCGACGACCTCGATGAGCACAGGCTTCGGCTGAATCCCGAGAACGCCGGTCAGTAGCGAGGATTGGATGGAGCCGGGTTGGACCAGCCACGTCAGGTCGACGACCTGCTGCTGACCGACATTGAGCCAGCCCGCCTCGTGCGCGGTGCGGAAGGCGGTCATCACGAGTCCTGCGGCGACGAAGGCGAGCAGCAGGCCGGTGACCTTGAAGAACCGGGCGAGGTTGATGTGGACGCCACCGCGATAGATGCCGTAGCCCAGGAGCACCGCTATGCCGATTCCGAGAATCGCGCCCACCGCCGACGGCACGGCGTTGTTGCTGGCGTTGAATGCCGCAACCAGGAACACCGACGTCTCGAGTCCCTCGCGGAGCACCGCGAGGAATGCCATCATCACGAACGCGATCGCCGAACCCTCGTTGACCGCGTCGGTGGCCGCGGCCTCCAGGTCGCCCTTGAGATCGCGTGCGTGCTGACGCATCCACACGATCATGTACGTGACCATCGCGACAGCGATGACGCCGATGACGGTTTCGAGGCCCTCTTGCTGGCGCTGCGGCAGGTCGCGCGAGAGCACCTCGAGTCCGATGGCAACAGCGACGCAGATGGCGACGGCGACGCCGACCCCGACCCACATCCAGCGCAGCGCGTCTGTGCGGCCCTGGCGTCGGAGGAAGGCCGCGATGATGCCCACGATGAGCGCCGCCTCGAGCCCCTCGCGGAGGCCGATGATGAGGGTCGCGAACACGTATCTCTCCGGTTTGTCCGATTTGCTGTGTTGTGGCTGGTCAGCACAGCCTTACTTACCGTAAGCGAGCTAAGGCTACGCTGCGTGATGCGAGATCACCAAGGGGCCAATGGCACCATGGTGAATCGATGACCATCGTTCGACGGGCACTCGCCTCGATATCCGCTCTCAGCTGCGTCGCAATTCTGACGTCGGCATGCCTTGACCTGCCTTCCCTGAAACGTCCCGACATTCCCGACGGCATACCGCCCGGCCTCGGGACGCCGGTACCTTTCGTCGACATCAACGCTCCGGGGCGCACTGCCGAGCAGCTACGCGACTGGGCCAAGCCGATCTCCGACGCCACGGGTATCCCGTTCGTCGCGCTGGAGTCCTACGGCAACGCCGCCGAGATCCAAAGGCAGCAACACCCCGAGTGTGGGATCGGATGGACAACGCTCGCAGGCATCGGGGGCGTCGAGAGCAAACACGGTCAGTACCGAGGCTCCGAGATCGCGCCGAACGGTGATGTCCGCCCGCCGATCCGGGGCGTGCCGCTCGACGGGACGCGCGGAAACATGGAGATCCCCGACACCGACGGCGGGAAGCTCGACGGCGACGCCACCCACGACCGTGCGATGGGTCCGTTCCAGTTCATTCCCGAGACGTGGCGACGCTACGGCGTCGACGCCAACGGTGACGGCAAGGCCGATCCGGACAACATCGACGACGCCGCGCTGTCAGCGGCCCGCTACCTGTGCGTGTCAGCGGGCGGCGACATGACCACACCGCAGGGTTGGGAGAAGGCGGTCAAGGTCTACAACAATTCGATGGCGTACGTGATCGACGTGCGCGATCACGCCAACGCGTACTCGATCAACGTCCGCTACTGAACGCCGCACCGGCTTCGACGCCCCCGCCCTGCGCGCTTGATGCGTGACTGTTGACTTCACCGACTAGGCTTTGATCCCGTACCCGTCGGCTGCGCGAGGCGCCGACATGTTCACCGATAGGGGCAACACCGTGGCAATCATCGAACAGGTTGGTGCACGCGAAATTCTGGACTCGCGAGGCAACCCGACTGTCGAGGTCGAGGTCGTCCTCGACGACGGCACGTTCACACGTGCCGCTGTGCCATCCGGCGCGTCGACGGGTGAGCACGAGGCCGTCGAACTGCGTGACGGCGGCAAGCGTTACGGCGGAAAGGGCGTCACCAAGGCTGTCGAGGGCGTGTTGAGCGAACTCGCACCCGCGGTCATCGGTATCGAGGCCGAAGAGCAGCGGCTCGTCGACCAGGCCCTCATCGACGCCGACGGCACTCCCGACAAGAGCAGGCTCGGCGCCAACGCCATTCTCGGCGTGTCGCTTGCGGTGGCCAAGGGTGCCGCAGAGTCGGCAGGACTGCCGCTGTTCCGCTACATCGGCGGCCCCAACGCCCACATCCTCCCGGTTCCGATGATGAACATCATCAACGGCGGCGAGCACGCCGACAACGGCATCGACTTCCAGGAGTTCATGATCGCTCCGATCGGCGCGCCGACCTTCAAGGAGGCGCTGCGCTGGGGTGCTGAGGTCTACCACTCGCTCAAGTCGGTACTGCACAAGCGCGGCCTGAACACGGCGCTCGGCGACGAGGGTGGCTTCGCCCCCGACCTCCCCGACACCGCGTCGGCCATCGCTGTCATCGGTGAAGCCGTCGATGCTGCGGGCTACAAGTTCGGCCGCGACATCGCGATCGCTCTCGACGCCGCGGCGACCGAGTTCTACAGCGACGGCGTGTACAACCTCGAGGGTAAGAAGCTCTCCAGCGACGAGATGATCAGCTACTACGAGAAGCTCGTCGACGAGTTCCCGATCGTGTCGATCGAGGACGGCCTGTCCGAGGATGACTGGGACGGCTGGGTCAAGCTGACCGACGCGCTCGGCGACAAGGTGCAGCTCGTCGGCGACGATCTGTTCGTCACCAATCCCGAGCGTCTCGAAGAGGGCATCTCCAAGGGTGCGGCAAATGCGTTGCTGGTCAAGGTCAATCAGATCGGAACGCTCACCGAGACCCTCGACGCCGTCACGCTCGCCCACAACAACGGCTACAAGACGATGATGAGCCACCGTTCGGGCGAGACCGAGGACACCACGATCGCCGACCTCGCCGTCGCATGCGGCTGCGGTCAGATCAAGTCCGGCGCACCCGCGCGCAGCGAGCGTGTCGCCAAGTACAACCAGTTGCTCCGTATCGAGGAGGGCCTCGGCGACGCGGCACGCTACGCGGGAGACCTCGCCTTCCCCCGATATACGTACGGTTCGTGATTAGCTAGAGCCCATGGCACAGGGCTCAGGACGTCGACGCACGCGTGCGTCGATGAGCGACCCCCGCTCCCGGGAGCGTGCCCGCAAGACGCCCCGGCGTGAGCGATCGACGTCTCGCCGTTCGCCGGTCTCAGTCATCGAGACCGGCGAACAGGAGATCTACGACGACGCGGTCATCGATTTCGAGGCCGAGGTCGCCGACGAACACTCTGACGATCTCCCCGACATCGAGAGCGACGCGGGCGACGGATTCTCCGACGTTCGGCGTGAACGCGAGCAGCTGCGGGCACAGCGTCGGCGACGGGCGGGTTTCACCGAACGGATTGCGCAGCGACTCCACCACATCGACGCGAAGCGTGCCGTGGTGTTGTCGTTGGTGGTCGGGATCGTCGCGCTCACGTTGGCGATGCCGCTGCGCACCTACTTTTCGCAGCACTCCGAGTTCTCCCAACTCGAGGAGTCCAACGCGCAATTGCGCGACCAGGTCGCCGACTACCAGCAAAAGGTCAACGAGCAGAACGACCCCGCCTACATCGAGGCCAAGGCACGAGAACGACTCAAGCTGGTCAAGCCGGGAGAGACGCCGTTCGTGATGCTCTATCCCGACGAGGCTGCCCGAAGCGCTGAGCGTCAGCGGGAAGCAGCACACGAAGCCAACCCCTGGTACGGCAATTTGTGGCAGTCCGTATCGACCCCGCCCGGAGCCGACGCGCCGGGGTCGCACTGAGTTCGCCACACCGAACTGGTAGCAAAGAAGCGTGAGTACATCCGACGGCAACCAATCTGCCGGCCAGCAGGTGAGCGACGACGACCTCGCCACCATCGCCACACAACTCGGTCGTGAGCCACGCGGCGTGATCGAGGTCAGTTATCGCACTCCGGACGGTGTGCCCGCCGTCGTCAAGACCGCCCCGCGACTGCCCGACGGCACGCCATTTCCGACGCTCTACTACCTCACCGATCCCCGCTTGACCGCGGAGGCGAGTCGACTCGAGTCGGCAGGTGTGATGAAGGAGATGACCGCACGCCTGGCCGTCGACGACGATCTCGCCGCCGCCTACCGTCGCGCACACGAGTCGTTCCTCGCCGAACGCGACGCCATCGAATCGCTCGGCACCGACTTCTCCGGCGGCGGCATGCCGGATCGGGTCAAGTGCCTCCATGTCCTGATCGCCCACTCGCTCGCTAAGGGGCCGGGTGTCAATCCCCTCGGCGACGAGGCCGTGGCGCTCGCCGCCGCAAATGGCATGCGCGGCACGGCGATTCCGGCCGACTGGCCCGAAATCCCCGCAACCACAGACGACGCGGAGTCCGACCAGTGACTGTGGTCGCCGCCGTCGACTGCGGCACCAACTCCATTCGACTGCTGGTCGCAGAAGAGGCCACTCCTCCCGCCGGCGGTACCGACGCCGCTGGTCGCGCTGAAGGTTCGGCTGGTCGAGCTGCCGCCCCC
>NZ_DLSO01000040.1:8492-10879 GCF_002500165.1 Gordonia sp. UBA7860
CGCTGGTCGAGCTTGTCGAGACCACCTCCGCCTGCGCGATCTGCACCGCGAGATGCGGGTTGTGCGCCTAGGGCAGGGGGTCGACGCCACGGGACAGTTCGCCGACGAGGCGATCGAGAGAACTCGCGTAGCGCTCTCCGACTACGTCGACGTGATGCGCTCGCTCGGCGTCGAACGCGTTCGTATGGTCGCCACTTCGGCAACCCGCGACGCGCGCAACCGCGATGTCTTCTTCGCGATGACCGCGGAGCTGCTCGGTTGCGTCGTCGAGGGTGCGCAGGCGGAGGTGATCACCGGTGACGAGGAGGCGCGACTGTCGTTCCGCGGTGCCGTCGGCGAACTCGATCCTGCCGAAGGGCCGTTCGTGGTGACCGATCTCGGCGGCGGCTCGACCGAAGTCGTGCTCGGCGGTGCGGAGGGGGTGTCGGCTGCCTACTCCGCCGACGTCGGATGCGTGCGCACCACCGAGCGCGCCCTGCACTCCGACCCGCCCACCGCAGACGAGGTTCGCGACGCCACGCAATTCATCCACGACAGACTCGCCGTAGCATTCGACGCCGTGCCGGTCGAGCGCGCACACACCTGGGTCGGGGTGGCGGGAACACTCACCACCATCGCGGCCGTGAATGCGGGGATGGACGTCTACGACTCCGACGCAATCCACTTGTCGCGCATCGGAATCAACGACCTCGACCGCGTCTGCCACGACCTCGTCGCGATGACACGCGACGCCCGCGCAGCGCTCGGACCGATGCATCCCGGTCGCGTCGATGTGATCGGCGGTGGGGCGCTGGTGACGCTCGAGCTCGCTCGGGTCCTGTCCGAACGCGCAGGCATCTCCGAACTCGTCGTCAGCGAGCACGACATCCTCGACGGCATTGCCCTGGGCTTGCTGGACTAGGCCCCCACTGCGTGGGCCGCGAAAAGTCTTGTCAGAACGCGGCCTTCATCGACGCCGCGCCATCAGGTGCAGCTCGGCGAAACGATGGGTGTCGTCGGCCTGCGCGATCATCCGCCACGATTCGTCGAAACCCGCGTCGAACAGCACGCGCGCGAGCGCATCCGGATGCCAGCGCCACGCGGGCGCGACTCGGTGATCGAACGCGATGGTGTCGGCACTCAGCGACGCCTGCGCGCCGATCAGCACCGGTGCTCCGCCGGCCAACCGAGTTGCCCAGGCCGCGAGGACATCGGGCAGTTCTTCCGGTGGCACGTGAATCAGACTGAACCGAGCCAGGATTGCGCCGCATTCGATGTCCGTAGCCGCCCGCGCGAGGAGAGCATCGTCGTCGATGAAGTGACATTCGGGATGTGTACGCATCGCGATGGTGCGCATCCCGTTGCTGGGTTCGAGGCCGATCGTCTGTATACCCAACCGGACGAGATCGGCTGTGACATGGCCGATTCCACTCCCGACATCGAAGACGGTCGCGGACGGATCATGCTCGCGCACCTCGTCGACAAATGCCTCAACGGCGCGACGTTCGACGGCACACTGGTACGGCGCTGGAAACGAGTCGGCGTAGAGCTGAGCCAGTGCGTCGTATCCGGGCTGTTCCACCGTGCCAGTCTTTCATCGGAGTCGGGGTTGCGCTGGCGTCGGTATCACTTCGACTGATACCTCAGTGAGTATCGGCCGGCGCCTGCTCCGGGGTGCGCAGCCAGATGTTGTTGCAGGCCTCGCACACGTCCTCGGGGATCACGCCGCGCTGCTGCAGGAACCCGAAGATCACGCAGCCGAGGCAGAATCCGAATACCGATTCCAGCAACGCCGCGACAATCAGCAGGCCGACGACGATCTGTGCTGCCAGCCCGTAGCCGAGCAGGCTGAGAACCAGCGCGGTGGTGGAGAAGGCGAGTCCGATGGCTTGCGCGAAGCGCTTGGGAGGTCCGGGGACGAGCTTGCTCTTGCGCCAGATCTTGGGCGCGATGACCCGCACGGAGAGCTGGCCGAACGGCGACAGCTTGGGGCCTGCCATCACGCGTAGCAGGAATCCGAGAGCCAGCAATGCGTAGACGATGGGGTGATTCACCACGATGGCAACGACTGCCAGGATGACGACCAGACCCGCCGTCGACCGTGCGGCATACTCGTTGACCGGGTTGGGGAAGGTGAGGATGGCTGGTGCGGACACGGGACTCCAAGGCAGACGAGGCTAGCGAAACACCACAACGTTACGGCGCGGCCGATTGCTGCCGCCAACGTTGGCGTCACAGTGATCGGAACCCCGCTGACCAGCGGAGATAGCTCCGGATGCACAACAGCGGGGCCTGATCGGATCAGGCCCCGCCGTGAATGTGCGACGAACTACGCGCGGTGGTGCTCCTCGTGCGCATCCTTGCGGTCGGTCTCGATGGCACGGATCGCCGTCTCGGTGGCGTCGGCA
>NZ_DLSO01000164.1:0-3891 GCF_002500165.1 Gordonia sp. UBA7860
ACAGCTTTTACTTTACATAATATTCGTTATCGGCACTTGAAAAACGTTGGGGGAGAGTGGTTCTCCTCGGCGTGTGACATAAGCGCTCGCACCGCCGGTTAAGAGTTGGACGGCGGGAAGACTTTCAACGCCGCAAGGCATCGGCCGGCGGTCCGGTCGAGCAGTACTTCCTAATAGCCGCGAGACATACCAGTGACAGGTAGCTGCGACTCGGCGACGCGCCGTTGGTCGGGCAGTAAGGCGCGTCGACCACCTCCGTGCACGGGGCTCGGTAAGCTCAGCGTGGCCGGTCACCTTCCCGGCATGTGGATCGCACAAGGAGCTGTGGGCATGGCGTCGGGCACTGAAGTTGCGTACGAGACGAAGACAGTTCGTGCGGTCCGCGGGATGGAGCCGCGGACCATCAAGAAGTGGGAAGCAGACGGCTGGGAGTATGTCTCCCAGTCGCCCGGCACGGTGCAGACAGAGATCACCTTCCGCCGTCCCCGGTCGAAGTCTCGACGGCTGCTGTGGATCATCGGTGGCAGCGTGCTGGTGCTCGTCCTCGCGATCATCATCGCCGTTGGCGTAGTCAGCGAAAAGAACGCTGTTCCCGCAGAATCGGCGAACGCTGCGCCGAGTGACACGACAGCTACGACGAGCAGGCAGACGGAAACGGCACGTGCGGCACCTTCGCGATCGCCGAAACCGGATGAGGCTGTGCTTACGCCGAAGAACAGTCCCGAGCTCGCGGCTGTCCTCGGATTGACTGACTACTGCTCACCGCGCATCGCAGCGTTCGCTTCCGCTCACCGCGGTCAGACGATCCAGTTCCCGGGCAGCGTCGGCGCGATGGCACCACACGGGGACGCAAAGACTCGATACGACATCCTCATCAACGCGGGCGACTACAGCGAAACATCGGCGCCTGGGCCGGCTTTCCAGTTCCGCGATGAGAACACGATCAACGACCTGCACTGGGTCGGTCCCGTGCCGGACACAATCGGAGTGGGAACGAACCTGCGCATCACCGCAAAGGTCGACCGCTACGAGGAACGCTCCTGCCTGTTCCTCCTAGAACCCATCGCCACCGCCATCCGGTAGCCGACTCGCGCAATAGCTCGCGATGCACATGAGCGTCTACCTCAAGGTTGCGGCATCGGAATCTGTAACTGACTGCCGCAGCATGGAATGCGCCCCGATTTGTCATCCGCGCTCACGCGCGGTCTTTCCACCGCTCGTTTGCTGATTGTCGGGTCATGCCCGGCAGCACCGTGACGATCTACGTCAGCAACGGCCGCCGCGCCAACGGTGACGAGGGCGGCCCCACCGAGACCACCGTCGTGGTACCCGGCGTCGGCCCGGTGGTGATCCAGCTACCCGGCTGACCCGCGGGTGAATACGACACCCGCCGGATGCGCTCGTGAGTATCTTGTCCTCGGGTTTGGCACCTTCCGCAAACCCCAACGATCGGGTTCGGCGAATGTTGTTGTGTGCAAACCTGACTCGTCACCAGTGAAGAGGGTGAACGGGAATTGCGGGTCGAACGCAGCGACGTTGTCGAGCGCGCTCGTCCCATGCAGGCGGTGCGTGGCTTTGCTCTGCGACGATGGTCTGATGATGCTCTGGATCCTCGACGATGGGTATCCGCTGCCGCCGGAGTGGAGCTACCCGCCGGGAGATGAGGAGAAGCTGATGCGAGATGGGCTCATCGATCGGTTCCAATCGTTCCAGCCGAGCGCCTATCCGAAAGACTGGCCCGCGGTATCTGATCCGAATCCGTCAGTGACCTTCGATCTGTCTGTTCCTGAGAACCCACCCGGCGTGTGGAGCCCACAGCTAGATGCCATCAAGGCCGAGGCTCAGCGCTGTTTCGTCAGCGTGTTCGACGACGCCGGTTGGATCGTGCTCGAGTGGCAGTATCCCAGCTACCGGCTCGATGCCGCGGCCAATGGGTCCGGGCCCGGTCCCGCAAGGTTAAACTGAGCCTACATAGCTCCCTTACGGTCTCAGCTACTCCACCGGCCGGCACGTTCCTATGCGATTGCTGGTGAATTGCCCGTCATCGGCTCCGATCGTGACGGTTACCTCTTGAGCCGACGTAACGAAATTGTTCTCGATGATGTCGCCACCAGCCGAGGTCCTCTCCCAATACCCGTCCGAGATTAGCTCCCTATCCGGAGCGGTGCATTGGTACGTGCCGGGCGGTATCTGGTTCGGTCCCGTTCCCACTACATGGGTTCCGTTTCCGAACCAAACTTCGATGTCGCCAGACTTGACCCGCTGATAGGTTTCTTTGATCTCTGGATCGCCGAGAGCGTCGATCCCCGCCTTCAGCATCTCAGGGTTCCAGTCTGTCATCCATTGCTTGAATATCTGAGTAGGCGAGGTTGTCGCGTACCCCGAGTCCCCCCATTCGTTGACTTGCTTGATGAAACTTCGCATCGAGGCCGCTGGTTGCTGTGAAGGGTCGGAAACGTAGAACTCGTTGTCTGAACTCGTGCTGACGAAGCTGTTCGGCGCCTGCCACCCCTGCTCGGCGGCCGACTTGTTGAATCGACCATCTGGGGTTGACATGTCGAAACTGGGTGACTGCGAGGCCGTGGAAGGAAGCTGAACGACGTTCTTAGGCTCGAAAGACTGGCCGCCAACTTCGATGTTGCGCAGAATGAAGGTGAAGTCTTTACCGGTGGAACTGAATAGGTAACCGGTTTCCGACGGGTCGGCCGGGTTCGGGAGACTGTGCGGCCTGAACGATCCCACCGAGTAGACACCGGAGACCTTGTCAATCAGGAACTCGTTTTTGTACCAATAATCGGGTCCACCGGCACCACCATTCCCCGCCGAGTATGCGTCAACTAGTTTTTCATCCTGTCTCACTTCGAGGTCGGCTCGAAAGGCTGCCGAATCTGGACCAGCAGGCGTCACTTTGTAGAATAGAATTGGAAGGTACACAGGCCCAGGTGCATAGCTGGCGTCGTAATAAAATTCAGCTTCAAGGCCGCCCACTTCGATGGTTATCGGGGACGACTCGGTCACTGACGCGTCGATCACGACATCTCCGTTGCCATCCTTGTCGCTTCCGCAGCCCGCTAGCACGGCCGATGCGGCCAACAGTGATACCAACAGTGCCGTGACTCGCCGCCTACATCCCCCCATAGTCCCTCTCCTCTTCGTTCGGCCGCCCTTCGTTCAGACCCCGCGGACCGACGGATCTGGCTGCCTGCAAGAGAGTGTGACACGGCCCTAGCTCCGGTGGTGCGGCCTCGGATGTCCGCAACAACGGCCGTGGCCTGGCATGGTCAGACCCGCACTGCAGCAGAAAGGGGCTTCTAGTGCAGATCATCAGCCCCCCGATTGCTATTTTTTGCTGCATGATCGACGCTGGCCGGTGGAGTGCGATCCGCGACCTGGCGGTTCGCCAGTTCGGTCTGTCAGTTCACTCTCGGATTCTGACACCCGTCCGAGCGCGTACCGGCATCAACCCTGCTGCCTACCGTCGCAGCGTTTTCTTCACAGAGGTTAGCCCTGGAATCGTACGCGATCTGCAGTCAACACACGTGCTTGTGGACGTGGAAGAGAGCTCGGTCAGGATGTTCGTAAGACATCTAGGTTTGGATCGCTCACCCTGCAATGGATCTTTGCGTCGATCGCGACCTAGGCAGCTGACGGCGTCACGCCCCACGCACAACACCCCTGTCCCGTGGTCTCGACAGGCCACGCGCAGGGGCTTGCAGCCACTGAGCTTGCGTCAGAGTGGGATGTCAGAATCCAGTCGTGAACTGGTGGCTCTTAGCCTCGATCCACCGATTTGCTTGTGATCGGTCGGTGAGGGATAAACGAAATGCCCTGTCTGAGTGGCAGAATGGGACTTCTCTAGGGTTCCATCCACACACACACAGGAGGGCATGT
>NZ_DLSO01000112.1:0-145 GCF_002500165.1 Gordonia sp. UBA7860
GTTGGCGTCGATGTCGAAGGTCACCTCGATCTGCGGAACACCCTGCGGCGCAGGAGCGATACCGCCGAGCTCGAACGAGCCGAGCAGCTTGTTGTGCGACGCGATCTCGCGCTCACCCTGATAGACCTGGATCTGCACCGACGGC
>NZ_DLSO01000112.1:241-8821 GCF_002500165.1 Gordonia sp. UBA7860
ACGTGCACGATGCCGTTGGCGTCGATGTCGAAGGTGACCTCGATCTGCGGCACGCCGCGGGGGGCGGGCGCGATGCCGGTGAGCTCGAAGGTGCCGAGCGGCTTGTTGTCTCGGGTAAACTCGCGCTCGCCCTGGAACACCTGGATCTGCACCGACGGCTGGTTGTCCTCGGCCGTGGTGTAGGTCTCCGACCGCTTGGTCGGGATCGTGGTGTTGCGCTCGATCAGCTTGTGCATCACGCCGCCCTTGGTCTCGATACCGAGCGACAGCGGGGTCACATCAAGCAGCAGAACGTCTTTGACCTCACCGCGGAGAACGCCGGCCTGCAGAGCAGCACCGACCGCGACGACCTCGTCGGGGTTGACGCCCTTGTTGGGCTCCTGGCCACCGGTGAGCTCCTTCACCAGATCGGTGACGGCGGGCATACGGGTCGAACCACCAACGAGCACAACGTGATCGATGTCGCCGACGGAGATGCCTGCGTCCTTGATGACAGCCTGGAACGGAGCGCGGGTGCGCTCGAGCAGATCCGAGGTGATCTTCTGGAACTCGCTGCGGCTCAACTGCTCGTCGAGGAAGAGCGGGTTCTTGTCGGCGTCGACGGTGATGTAGGGCAGGTTGATCGAGGTGCTCTGCGAGGCAGACAGTTCGATCTTGGCCTTCTCGGCAGCCTCACGCAGACGCTGCATGGCCATCTTGTCCTTGGTCAGGTCGATGCCGGAGCTGCTCTTGAACTTTTCCACGAGCCAGTCGACGATGCGCTGATCCCAGTCGTCGCCACCGAGGTTGTTGTCGCCCGAGGTCGCACGGACCTCCACGACACCGTCGCCGATCTCGAGCAGCGAGACGTCGAAGGTACCGCCACCGAGGTCGAAGACCAGGATGGTCTGTTCCTTCTCGCCCTTGTCGAGTCCGTATGCCAGTGCGGCAGCAGTGGGCTCGTTGACGATGCGCAGGACGTTGAGGCCCGCGATCTGGCCGGCCTCCTTGGTGGCCTGACGCTGCGAGTCGTTGAAGTACGCGGGCACGGTGATGACCGCGTCGCTGACGTCTTCACCCAGGTAGGCCTCGGCGTCGCGCTTGAGCTTCATGAGCGTGCGTGCGCTGATCTCCTGCGGGGTGTACTTCTTGTCGTCGATCTCGACGTTCCAGTCCCCCTCGCCCATGTGGCGCTTGACGGACCGGATGGTGCGGTCGACGTTGGTGACGGCCTGGTTCTTGGCGGGCTGTCCGACGAGTACCTCACCGTTACGCGCGAATGCAACGACGGACGGAGTGGTCCGCGAGCCTTCGGCGTTGGCGATGACAGTCGGTTCGCCGCCCTCGAGCACGGACACCACGGAGTTGGTGGTGCCGAGGTCGATTCCAACAGCACGAGACATCTGTTATTTCCTCCTAGTTTGTGGGTGTGCACCCAAGTTCTCAGTCCCCTGGTCGAGCTGATGGCACGACCGAGGGGGTTGGTCGATGCAAACCTGCGTCTGGCTGGGGACCAGAGACTTCAGCGCGTCCGACTCAAGTCCTACTGGTTGAGTCTCACCGCGTCAAGTCTACTTGAGTCTGCCCGACTTAGGTTTCTCGATAGGTCCAACTGTGCACAGATCCGAGTTGTTCCCGATTCGGAGAAAAAAGTTGAGCGCAGTTCGCGCAACTATGAAAGGGCCAGCAAAGCGGCTGTCACGGAGCAGGCGGCAGCGCGTCGCCCGGCAGGCCTTCGGCCTGATAGACCTCGAAGGTGAAGACGCCCGCCTGCACGGCAGGGTCGTCGTTCATGATCTTGGTGACCGTGTCGACGTCGCGGTCGAAGACGCCGACGCCGTGGATGTCGGCGTTGCCCCGGATGGGCAATACGACGGCCAGCTCACCCGCCTTGCGCAGTGCGAGGGTGCGACGACCGTGCTCCTTGATGAACTGCCCGGCCTCGGGCGAGCCGAAGTTCGGACCCGATCGAAGAATCGAGACCGTGTACGGCTGGGCGTACTCGAGAATTGTCTGCATCTCGGCGTCGGTGATCTCGGGCAGGTCGGGCATCTCGGCTCCTCGCGATCGCAATGGCAACGTTTTCAAAGCCAGCCTACGGCCGTCCACATGCGCACGGGACCTACTCGCAGGAACGTTGCACGACGCCTGGCGGCGCTCACGGTGGCCGCGTGACCAGGGCCACGTGGCTCCTCGTCACTAAGCGGACTACAGTCCTCTTAGGACATCTGTAGGAAGGTCAAGAATAATGTCGAAGACAACAAACCACTCTCGCGCGCTCGACGCCGGTCTGCTGACCCTGCGCGTCGCCGTGGGTGCCACCCTGTTCGCGCACGGCGCCCAGAAGTTGCTCGGCTGGTTCGGCGGCCCCGGAATCGACGGCACGACTGCGGGCATGCAGCACATGGGCTTCGAGCCCGCCAAGACCTCTGCCGTAGCCGCGGGCGTCAGCGAGGCCGCAGGCGGACTCGTCGCACTCGGCGCGGGCACCCGCGTGGCAGCAGCAGCGGGCGCGGCAGCGATGATCGCGGCCGCCGACGTGCACCGCCCCAGCGGATTCTTTGCACAGGAGGGTGGCTTCGAGTACCCCGCCGTGCTCGGACTCGCTTCTGCCGCACTGGCTCTCACCGGCCCGGGTCGGTACTCCGTCGACGCGGTCATCAAACACCCGCTCTCACGCGACGGCGTAGGCGTTGCCGCGCTCATCGCGTCTGCAGCGGGAGCCGCAGGTGTCCTCACGCGCCGCAAGAAGGCGCTGGCGTCGAAGACGGCCTGAGCCCGACGCCGTTCGGTCCAGGTGGCCTGGCGTGCGACGCTAGGCCACCTGCACGACGCGGCTGTGCCATCCCGTTGCCCCGTCGGGGATCGGAGCCACTCGCTGGTCGGTCTGCGTCTTCCCCTCGGCGTCGGTCGCCCGGCAGTACAACGTGTGCTGTCCTGGCGTCGCCTGCCAGGTCCAGCTCCACTGCCGCCACGTGTCTGTGGAGTATTCGGTGGCGAGGGTCGCGGTGTTCCACGGGCCGTCGTCGACTCTCACCTCCACCCGTCGCACACCGCGGTGTTGCGCCCATGCCGTACCGGCGACCACGACCGGCCCGACCGGATTGGTCGACAGCGGCGCGGGTTTGTCGATGCGTGACGCCGTCTTGATGGGTGCTTTCACACCCCAGCCGCGCTTCGCCCAATAAGACTGTGCGCGATCGAATCTCGTGATCTCCCAATCGACAACCCATTTGCATGCGGACACGAAGCCGTACAGGCCGGGGATCACCTGGCGTACGGGATAGCCGTGCTCCAGTGGTAACGGAGTTCCGTTCATGCCCACCGCGAGCATCGCGTCGCGTCCGTCGGTGATCGCGTCGAGCGGTGTGCCGGACGTCCAGCCGTCGACGCTCGTCGAGAGCAGCATGTCCGCGTCGGCATGCGGATTCACCATCGCGAGAATGTCGCGCATCGGATACCCGATCCACCTCGCGTTGCTGGCCAGATCGCCGCCGACCTCGTTGGAAACGCACGTCAGGGTGATGATCCGCTCCTGCGCCGACATCGCCATGAGATCGTTCCAGTCCAGCGTGATCTCACGGTCGACCATGCCGTGGATTCGCAGACGCCAATCCGACGTCGACAACTGTGGGACCTGCAATGCAGTGTCGATGCGATAGAAGTTCGCGTTGCTGGTGAGGAACGGTGTTGCCCCTTCGACGTCGATGCCTGAAGGAATCGGTGGCGCAGCAGACTTTGCGCGGGGCAACACGAGGCGGGCTCGCTCCGCGATCACTCCCCCGGCGTCGGCGACGCGTCGAGCAACTACCAGCGAGATCGCGGATGCTCCTGCGACGACCGCCGCCGCACCAAGAAAGGCGCGCCGCGATGTTCCTATACTCTTTGTGCCATCGCTGTTTTCGTCGACTCCATCAGGATCGCTTCGAACCTGTTGCGGCACATGCGATCTACGACTGAGCACGAAGAGTATCGCAACCGCGACCACGCCTGCGACGATCGCCGGTATCACGTAGCTCGCGTCCGCGGTGGGACGAGTGGCCGCCGCGAATGCTCCGAACGCGGCGACGAGAACGACAAGAATGACCCCCGCAGGGGGCCGCCTCACCTGCAGAATGCCCGCCAGCATGGAGAGTAGGGCGAGAGCGATTGCGACACCGATCATCAGCGCCGGTTTGTCGTTGGTACCGAACGTCGTGATCGCCCACTCACGAGCGGACGCAGGCGAGTTGTCGACGAGAAACGCGGTTACCGCCTGAAACGGGGAGGCCATGCGCGACAATGGAATAGCGACCAACTCGCCCGCCGCGATACCACCGAGCACGGCAAGCAGGCCGGAAACCGCGGCACGAAGCCACGTTTCGGATCGCTGACGCATTTCGGACCGCTGACCCACAGCAGACCTCCTCACCGAAGTCAGCCTCGTCGGTCGTCGACTTCTGCAGTACTTCGTTCGAGCGCGCTGTGCGGATGGGTCGCGAAGTATTTTTCTTTTCACCCATCCGGGGTGTGGTTTCCAGCGAATGCCCTCCGAGACTCACAGCACGGTGAGTTTGTTCCTCAATGATGGGATCGATCATGGTAGCCAACAGATTTCAACGCCTGACTCTTGCAGCAGCAGGCGCCGTACTGACCGTGGGAGTGATCGCGGGATGTTCTGACGACAGCAGTTCGTCGTCCGGTTCGACGGCGTCGTCGATGGCCCCGATGTCGTCGTCGGCAATGCCGATGAGCAGCGGTACCGCCCAGCCGGCTTCGCTCGTGGGGCCGGGATGTGCCGACTATGCGAAGGCCAATCCGTCCGGAAGCGGCTCGGTCGAGGGTATGGCGATGGATCCCGTAGCCACAGCGGCATCCCACAACCCGATGCTCAAGACGCTGACTCAGGCCGTGTCGGGACAGCTCAATCCGCAGGTGAACCTGGTGGATACGCTCAACAACGGCCAGTACACCGTCTTCGCGCCGACCGACGACGCCTTTGCGAAGCTCGACGCAGCGACGATCGACAAGCTGAAGACCGATAAGGATCTGCTCACGAAAATCCTGACCTACCACGTCGTTTCGGGACAGATCGCCCCCGACGCGATTGACGGGACACACAAGACCCTCGAGGGTCAGGACGTCACGGTCACCGGGTCGGGCAATGATCTCAAGGTCAACAACGCTGGCGTCGTCTGCGGCGGGGTCAAGACCGCAAATGCCACGGTATACATGGTCGACACCGTGCTGATGCCGCCGACCATGTGATCGATTCCCCGATCAGGTTCTCTGGATAAAGCGATGGGGCGCACCGTAATCGGTGCGCCCCATCGTGATCAGAGGTCGGGTTGATCGACCGGGATCAGGCGGCTGTCCTCGCCGCGTCGGCGACCGGCTCGAGAGCCTGTGCGACGACATCGGCAACGTCGGCCACCGGGGTGACCGTGACGGCGTCGAGGATCTCAGCCGGGACGTCGTCGAGGTCGGCCTCGTTACGCGGTGAGATGAACACCTGCGTCAGCCCGTTACGTTGTGCCGCAAGCAGTTTCTGCTTGAGCCCGCCGATCGGGAGCACGCGGCCGTTGAGCGTGACCTCGCCGGTCATGCCCACCTCGGCACGGACCTTGCGACCCGTCGCCATCGACACCAGGGCTGTCACCATCGTGATGCCGGCACTCGGACCGTCCTTAGGCACCGCGCCCGCCGGGACATGCACGTGGATCGTGCCCTCCAGGTTCTTCGGGTCGACGCCGAGTTCGCGGGCGTGCGCACGGACATACGACAGCGCGATCTGCGCGGACTCCTTCATGACGTCGCCGAGTTGGCCGGTCAGTTGCAGACCACCCTTGCCCTCGCCCGTATCGGTGCGGTTGGCCTCGATGAACAGCACGTCGCCGCCCATTCCGGTCACGGCAAGTCCGGTGGCAACACCGGGGACTGCCGTACGCTCCTCGGACTCCGGCGTGAACCGGGCGCGGCCGAGATACTCCTTGAGATCGGACTCCTCGATCGTGACAGGCGTTGTGGCCTTACCACTTTCGACGTTCGTCGCGACCTTGCGGAACAGCTTGGCGAGCAGTCGCTCGTACTGGCGCACACCCGGTTCCCGGGTGTAGTTGGCAGCGATCTCGCGCAGCGCATCCTCGGTCACCGACACCTCGTCGTTTGTCAGCGCAGCGCGCTCCTCCTGCCGCGGGAGCAGGAAGTCGCGGGCGATGGCCACCTTGTCGTCCTCGGTGTAGCCGTCGATCGTGACGAGCTCCATACGGTCGAGCAGGGCCGACGGGATGTTCTCGATGACGTTGGCTGTCGCGAGGAACACGACGTCGGACAGGTCGAGGTCGAGATCGAGGTAGTGATCGCGGAACGTGTGGTTCTGCGCGGGGTCGAGGACCTCGAGCAGCGCGGCCGCGGGATCGCCACGGAAGTCGGAACCGACCTTGTCGATCTCATCCAGCAGCACAACGGGATTCATCGATCCCGCCTCGCCGATGGCACGCACGATGCGGCCCGGCAGTGCGCCGACGTAGGTACGACGGTGACCGCGGATCTCGGCCTCGTCGCGCACACCGCCGAGAGCGACGCGCACGAACTTGCGACCGAGCGCACGGGCAACAGACTCACCCAGCGACGTCTTGCCGACACCGGGAGGACCGGCCAGCACCATCACGGCACCGGACCCGCGTCCGCCGACGACCTGCAGCTTGCGCTCGGCACGTCGGGCACGCACCGCCAGATACTCGACGATGCGATCCTTCACGTCGTCGAGACCGTGGTGATCGGCGTCGAGGATCTCACGGGCACCCTTGATGTCCGTCGAATCCTCGGTGGTGACGCTCCACGGCAGATCGAGAACGGTGTCCAACCATGTTCTGATCCAACCGGTTTCGGGCGACTGATCACTGGCGCGCTCGAGTTTGCCGACCTCACGCAGTGCGGCTTCTCGCACGTTATCGGGAAGATCGGCCGTTTCGACGCGACCGCGGTAGTCGTCGGCACCGTCGGGTTCGTCCTCACCGAGTTCCTTGCGGATCGCGGCGAGTTGCTGGCGGAGCAGGAATTCCTTCTGCTGCTTCTCCATCCCGTTCCGAACGTCGTCGGCGATCTTGTCGGAGACCTCGGTCTCGGCGATGTGCTCGCTGGTCCAGTCGATCAGCAGTTGCAGACGTTCGCCGACGTCCGGCGTCTCGAGAAGTTGTCGCTTCTGGACGTCGTCGAGCCACGACGAGTAGCCCGACGTGTCGGCGAGATCGGACGGGTCGGTCATCTTGTTCACCGCGTCGATGATCTGCCACGCCTCACGACGCTGCAGCATGGCCAGCACGAGTTTCTTGTACTCCGCGGCCAGCGCCTTGGTCTCGGGCGTCGCCTCGGCGTCGTCGACCTCGGTCACCTCGACCCACAGCGCGTTGCCGTGGCCGGTGGTCCCGGTGCCGATGTGGGCACGTGTCTCGCCCTTGACGACGGCAGCTTGCACACCGCCGGGCATACGCCCGACCTGCACGATCGACGCCAGAACGCCATAGGTGGGATACCGGTCGTCCAGGCGGGGAGCGACCAGCAGTTTTCCGGACTCACTGGCCCGGGCCGCGTCCACTGTCGCCTGCGCAGCGTCGTCGAGAGGCACCGGCACAACCATGCCGGGCAGGACGACCAGATCAGGAACGAAGAGGACGGGCACTGAATACGTGTCAGACATGTAACCTCCAAAGTTCAGTCTGATGGACTCAACCTGGGTGGCAGGATGTTTGTTCCCGGGCAGATTTCGCCTGGGGCGGAATTGGGAGGCTCCGCTCTGCCGCCTGGCCCACGCTGGCCGCCGACCCGGGGCTAAATGTGTGTCGTATCGAAGGATGTGGCTGCTGCAGCACCCACATCCTTCGATTGGACACACATTCAGGGGCGTGCCGGCCTCAACACTCCCCGACGCTGCGGGGATCGAACGGCGTCATCAAGCGGAGGCGGGGAAGCGGCGTCGACGCCAATGGCGATCTGGTGCCGGCAATCCGCGAGAATCCGAAGCAGCCCGGGAGCGTCGTCGAATCCCAGTCGTCGCCGACGGTCCGTGCCAAATACGACGGTCCGACTCAGCAGCGCGCACCGACCAGTACCGAGTCGACACAGCGTTCAGATTCTCGTAGCAGGTCGGGCCGCCCGCACCCGGATCGTGGTGATCGTATTCGGTGACATGGTCGTTGTCGGCCGACCACGCCGACCGGCCACACCCGGGGTCCACGCGATACCCGTCCCGGCAACGGATCGCTTCGTCCAACGCTATTTTCGGTCGGTAGGCATCAGCGCCATAGGCAGGCAGGG
The DNA here is from genome assembly GCF_002500165.1 of Gordonia sp. UBA7860. Classification (NCBI taxonomy): domain Bacteria; kingdom Bacillati; phylum Actinomycetota; class Actinomycetes; order Mycobacteriales; family Gordoniaceae; genus Gordonia; species Gordonia sp. UBA7860. Next base: position 8,516 of record NZ_DLSO01000112.1, read on the forward strand.
TGAACGTGCCGTCAGCGTTCTCGGGGGTGCCGGTGGGCACGATCCGATGTAGCCGCGCATCGTCGCGGGCCGCGATATCGCGAAGGTGCTCACCGGGAATGATGCCGTGACCGTCCATGAATGCCACCGGAACCTCGAACTCGGGATCTGCAGGACACCCGGCATGCGCGGTACGACTCGTTCCGCCGACCTCACCCTCATCACGGTAATCACCCTCGTCGACACTATCGGGCTCGGCACTCTCGGATTCGGCGCTCTCGGATTCGGCACGGTTGAATTCGGCAGTCTTGGGTTCGACGCTCTTGG
>NZ_DLSO01000202.1:0-30676 GCF_002500165.1 Gordonia sp. UBA7860
GACTCTGCGTCGCCTGCTGCAGAATCTGCGCGACGAGCTCCGGACTCCGCAGCACCCGCAGCACCCGCAGCAGGCCGCGTGGTGCTGTCGGCGGGTTCGGCTGTGGTGGTGTGTGTTTCGGGTTCGATGAGCGCGGCCTCGTTGCAGACGACGTGGATGACGAACCGCGGATCGGCCGGCGGGACGGTGCCGGGTTCGGGGATTGCCGCCACGCAGTCGGTGCTGTCGCAGGCACATTCGAACCGTGAACCAGAGAGCAGCGCGAACATGGCATCCGAGGCGCGTTGCTGACGAGTCCGACCGTCCCCGTCACAGACCGCGTCAGCCAAACGCCGGACCGCCGCGACCGCGATCTGGACGTTCTCCGCCGACATCACGGCGGTGATTTCGCCGACCCCGTCGCCACAGTTGTCGGTGAACACCCCGCGCTTGTCCAGGGCGCGTTCGCGGCGTTCACGTATCGCGTCGGGGTCGTGGCGGAACACGATCCGATCGACCATGTCGCGCAGGCGGGGCCGTTTCCACGACCCGCGCCGCGTCCGCAAAGTGGTCGCGATCTGTTCATCGACAGCGGCGACCACCGCCGGCGGGGTGTCCGGTCCGCGCACCAGGTCGGTACGTGAGATCACCAGTCGCGCTTGCTCGATCGAGATGATCCCCTCCCGCAGACAGCCGAACACCTGTGGCAGGTCATCGCGTAACACGATCGCCTCGTCGATCATCCGTTCAGCCTGCGGACGTGACACCGCGAAGATCCCCGAGATGCGTGCCGCCACATCGGAAAAGCCGTCGACGATCAGGCCATCAGACGCAGCGCGCTCGACGACCAGCCTGTCGTAGAGCACTCCGATCGACTGATACCGCGCCCACGCCAAAAACGCCTCACCGCAACGTAATCGGGTCAGACCCTCCAGAACAGCAACCGTGTCCGAACCATCGGGAGCGGCGGGATCGACACCACCCAACAACCCGAGCGGCAGGTCCTTCGCCCAGTCCAGCGGATCAGTATCGGGCGTCGACTCTTCAGCTTCCTCGTCGGCTCCTGACTCGTAAACGTCAGAACCGTCGGGCCCGAGACTGGCATTCTCCGAATCATCTTCTCCCGCACCAGAACCTGCGCTTGGCTCCACCGACTCGATCGACACCCCACACCTCCTTCCGGAAACCGATTCGAACGTTTGAGCCCATTGTACGACCAGCCACCGACAAGAACTTTTCGAAGAATTCCGGCCGTTCAGTTCTCGATGTCGATTGCCGAGCAACCGCCGAGGGCCGAATTATCGGCTACGGTACTGCTGCTCCATTGCCTCGAGGGTGTGCCGATCGCTGGCGGTGAAGTCTCCTCGAAATTGCCCGATGGGCGTCGCAATGATCGACTCTGCGCCGAATTCGGTCACGTCGAGGAGTTGCATCAGTGCTGCGCGCGCTTCGGCCTCGCTGTCGGCGGCGGTGATAACAGAAAGAACATCCTGCGCTCGTGTTTGTGCGGCGACACGGGATCTCATGAATTCGATGCGTTGATCCTCGTCGTCCCCGTCGTCCTCGGTGCTCCGAGTGCGTCCGCGGCCGGGTCGTGCTGCGTGAACACGCCCGTCCCACACGAATAGTGACTCGGAGAATGAACCCAGTTCGTTCAGATCACTGACCTGCAGGCGAGTAACCCCAGCGGCGTCCTCGAGGCGCACCAGCACGCCCGTCGCGTCGTCGAACGTCATGATGATGTCGTGTCCCCCGGAGCCGAGGAGTGTGATCGACCACGCTGCTCGCCCGCCCACCTCGACGTGGTGTGCGGCGCCTTCGACGGAAACCGTGGTGCTCATCCTGTGCAGGAGTGAGCTGGGGCCCAACAGATCGAGCGGGCTGAACTGTGCGCCCATGATCGGCAGTCGGAAGTCGCCGTCGAGCCGCTGCATCTCACCGTCGACTCGAACAACAGAACTGCTGCCGCTCGAGAGATAGATCGGCTGTCCCTCGTGTTCGATACGCCACCGGCCCCCTTGCGCGTGTCGGAAGTCGAAACGGACGCTGCCCGAAAGTGGTTCATCGACAGCCATCATTCCGACCACGTTCACGGACTCCGCGGCCGCGTTGCGGCCCGCAAGCTCAACCCACGACGGTGTTCGCATGGGTGCAGCATAGGGTGACGCGCCGTAGAGCCGAGAGGTGTTGGAGATCAGCGGTATCGGCGACTCAGCGCCAGCCGTAGTCGCGGCGCAGTCGGTCGGCGACGGCGCCGAAACGTTGTTCGTCGAGGATTGCGCCTTCGCGTCGAATTCCGTGTTCGAGGACGTACAACACGCGGTCGAGACGGATGTAGCTCTCGCGGTGTTCGTCGTCCCAGACGCCGGTCCCCAGTTCCATCCAGTTCGGGTCGTCGCGGTGGTAGTCCTGGCTCGAGAGCATCAGGCCGAGGAGATGCGTGTGCTCTTCGCCGCGGTCACGTCCGACGACCAGCACCGGACGATCCTTGCCCTTGCTCGGGTCGTCCTCGTAGCGCACCCAGGTCCAGACGATCTCACCGGGATCGGCGGCACCGTCGAGGTCGGGGGAGTAGACGATCTCGCGCGCCGCCTCATGAGTGGGGCGTGCCTGCGTCCGGCCCGTCATCGAGTCGACCCGCTCAGAATCAGGTCGTCGACGGCGTCGGCCGCGAGCTGAGCAGTCGGCTTCTTGTCGGGTTTCAGGTCGTGGCCGGTTTTCTCGATCTCGACGAGCCGCGTCGGCGCGGCAATGAGCGCGATGGCGTCGGTGATCTCCGCAGTCGTCGCGAACGGATCGGTGGACCCGTGGACGATGACCGTCGGGACGGTGATGTCGCCGAGGTGATCGGTGCGTGCGCGTTCGGGCTTGCCCGGCGGGTGCAGGGGATAGGACGAGAGCAATAGACCTGCCACGTCGATGGCGTCGCCATCCTCTGCAACGACCATCGAGGCCTGCCTACCCCCGTAGGAATGTCCGCCGAGAATGAGCGGGCCGTCGGATTCGGAACGGAACAGCGACGCCGCCGCGCGTATCCCGTCCCGATCGCCGCCCGCACCCGATGGGCTCGGCGGCCCCTTCGGTCTGCGCTGCCGATACGGCAGGTCGATGCACGCGACGAAGACCCCACGGCCGCTAAACTCCGCGCCATACGCCCGCATGATCGCGGTCTGCCGGTTGCCTCCCGCGCCGTGCGCCAGCACGAGCACCGCGCGCGGTCGGCCGTCCGGTCGGTAGATATCTGCAACGACGCCGTCGGCGGTGAAGGTCTCGGGGCTCACAGTCTCACGCTATAAGTTGGCGTGGTGCGCGCGATACGAGTGGTGTGGATCGTGGCTGCCGTGACGGCGGCCGCCTACGCCATCTACTGCGGCTTCATCCAGGTCGGCGAGGTGACGTTGGGCTGCAGCAAGGGCGGCGAGCTGTCGGTCTACGATGCGCGCCCCGGCGCAACCTGCGAGGATTCGGTCTTCACCGCGTTGGGTCCCCGCCGGCCGGTCGTGTTGGGCCTGCTGTTGATGACGCCGCCCCTGATCGCTGCGTGGGCGCTGCGCATCTGGGTGTCGTGGCTCGTAGTACCCGCGATGGCAGTGTTGATCTTCGTGGGCATCGCAAGATGGGCTGACTTCTGGCTCCTGCTCTCGTTCGGCGCGCTTGTGCTGCTCGTCGCCTCGATCGTCGTGGCCACTGCACATCTCGTCGTGCGTGCACGCACGGATTCACGCCGAGCCCGTGACGAGGCAACTGGTTCGCTTCGCGATGTCCTCGACTCCGACAGAGCGACCCCGGGACGAGCGCCGACAACCCGGCCACGACGCGTCGACGGTGAGGCGTGAGAAACTGGACTCGACGACCACACCCGCATCGCACCCCGAGCATCGGTGCGTACCTGTAGGAGCAGTTCGATTCCCACCTTCGCCGACACCACGTTCACCGATCCCGCACGGATCCGGAACTTCTGCATCATTGCGCACATCGACCACGGCAAATCGACGCTGGCCGACCGGATGTTGCAGCTCACGGGCGTGGTCGCGGAGCGGGACATGCGCGCCCAGTACCTCGACCGCATGGACATCGAGCGCGAGCGCGGCATCACGATCAAGGCGCAGAACGTGCGCCTGCCCTGGAAGTCCGACGGTCCCGACGGGCCGCAGACCGACTATGTGCTGCATCTCATCGACACCCCTGGTCACGTCGACTTCACCTACGAGGTGTCGCGTGCGCTCGAAGCGTGCGAGGGTGCCGTTCTACTTGTCGACGCCGCGCAGGGGATCGAGGCCCAGACCCTGGCAAACCTGTACCTGGCGATGGACAAGGACCTGACCATCATCCCGGTGCTGAACAAGATCGACCTCCCTGCCGCCGACCCCGACCGCTATGCCGAGGAGATCGCGCACATCATCGGCTGCGAGCCCGACGACGTGCTGCGTGTGTCGGGCAAGACGGGTGCGGGCGTCACGGAACTGCTCGACGAGGTGATCAAGCTGGTGCCCGCTCCCCAGGGAGACCCCGATGCACCTGCGCGAGCCATGATCTTCGACTCCGTCTACGACACCTACCGCGGCGTGGTCACCTACGTCCGCGTGGTGGACGGCAAGATCGTCCCGCGCGAGAAGATCGCCATGATGTCGACCGGAGCGACGCACGAATTGCTCGAGGTCGGCATTGTCTCGCCGGAGCCGAAGTCGACCAAGGGGCTCGGCGTCGGCGAGGTCGGTTACCTCATCACCGGAGTGAAAGACGTGCGACAGTCGAAGGTCGGCGACACCGTCACGACCGCCCGTCATGGCGCCACCGAGCCACTGACCGGCTATCGCGAACCGCGCCCGATGGTCTACTCCGGCCTCTACCCGCTCGACGGCTCCGACTATCCGGTGCTGCGCGACGCTCTCGACAAGCTGCAACTCAACGACGCCGCGCTCACCTACGAGCCGGAGACGTCTGTCGCGCTCGGCTTCGGTTTCCGCTGCGGCTTCCTCGGGTTGCTACACATGGAGATCACCCGTGAGCGGCTTGAGCGCGAGTTCGATCTGAACCTGATCTCCACGGCGCCCAACGTCGTCTATCGGGTGGTCATGGAAGACGGCTCCGAGTCGATCGTCACCAACCCATCCGACTGGCCGGAGGGCAAGGCACGCCACATCTACGAGCCGATCGTCAAGACGACGATCATCGCGCCGAGCGAATTCATCGGCGCGATCATGGAGCTGTGTCAGTCGCGGCGCGGTGAACTCGGCGGCATGGACTACCTGTCGGAGACGCGCGTCGAGATGCGCTACACCATGCCGATGGCGGAGATCATCTTCGACTTCTTCGACTCCCTGAAGTCGCGCACCCGCGGTTACGCCAGCCTCGATTACGAGGAGGCGGGCGAGCAGGAAGCCGACCTCGTGAAGGTCGACATCCTCCTCCAGGGCGAGGCGGTCGACGCGTTCAGTGCGATCGTGCACCGCGACGCCGCGTTCAGCTACGGCAACAAGATGGCCACCAAGCTCAAGGAGCTCATTCCGCGTCAGCAGTTCGAGGTGCCCGTCCAGGCTGCCATCGGATCGAAGATCATTGCGCGCGAGAACATCCGGGCGATCCGCAAGGACGTGCTCGCCAAGTGCTACGGCGGCGACATCAGCCGAAAGCGCAAGCTGCTCGAAAAGCAGAAGGAGGGCAAGAAGCGGATGAAGACCATCGGTCGGGTCGACGTCCCGCAGGAGGCATTCGTTGCGGCACTCTCCACCGACTCGATGGGCGACAAACCGAAGGGTAAGTGAGTCATGGGTACAGACAACGTGAATCCCGTTCTCGCACAGAGCGATCTACCGCACGGCCTGCCCGACTTCGCGTCGATTTCCGACGACGACTTTCTGCCCGCTTTTCGCGAGGCCATGAGTTCGCAGCGCGCCGAAGTCGAGAAGATCGCCGACGATCCGGACGCTCCGACATTCGCCAACACCATCGAGGCGCTGGAACTGTCCGGACGCGACCTGGCCCGCGCATCCGGCATCTTCTTCAACCTGGTCGGCCCCGACACCAATCCGAAGCGCAACGAGATCTCCCAGGAACTCTCGACACTGCTCACCGACCATGCAAACGCCATCGCGATGAATCCCTCTCTCTTCGCGCGTATTTCGACGCTGCATGCTCACGCCGACGATCTCGACCTCACCGAGCCGCAGCGCCGTCTGCTCGATACGCGTTACCGCGAGGCGATCCGAGCGGGCGCCGGTCTCGACGACGCAGGTCAGGAAGAGATGCGCACGATCTCGTCGCGGCTGGCGTATCTGACGACCACCTTCTCGCAGATGGTCCTCGACGACACCAACGACTCGGCGGTGCTGCTTTCCGACGAGGCCGACGTGCAGGGCATGTCACGTGGCGCGATCGCGTCCGCCCGACGCGCAGCAGCCGGCGCAGGCCACGATTCCGGATACCTTGTGAGCCTTGAACTCCCGACGAGCCAGTCCGTGGTGAGTGAACTCCACGACGCCACGACACGCCGTCGAGTCTTCGATGCCTCCGTCGGCCGGTGCTCGCGCGGCAACGAGTTCGACACGCGCGAGATCGTCCTCGAGATCGTCAGGCTGCGCGCGCGGCGAGCCGAGCTGCTGGGGTACCGCGATCACGCCGAGTACGTCATCGCCGAGCAGACCGCACCCGATCCGGCAGCGGTCGACGATTTGCTCGGTGAGTTGATCACCGCCGCCATGCGAGCAGGTAGCGCCGAACTGGCCTCCCTGACCGAATTCGCGCATGCGGACGATCCCGACGCCGAGGTCACCGCTTCTGATTACACCTATTGGCTTGCCCGACAACGTAAGTCGTCGTCGGAGATCGATCTCGACGGTTTCGCCGACTACTGCGAACTCGACACCGTGATCACTGACGGCGTGTTCTACGCGGCGGGGCAGTTGTACGGGTTGAGCTTCCGGGAACGCACCGACTTGCACGCCTACCATCCAGACGTCCGGATCTGGGAGGTGTTCGACGAGCGCGGCACCAGCATCGGGTTGTTCCTGGGCGACTACTTCGCGCGGCCCTCCAAGCGGGGTGGGGCGTGGATGAACAACATCGTCGATCAATCCACCGTGCTCTCGGCGCAACCGATCATCGTGAACGTGCTCAACGTGCCCAAGCCAGACGAGGGCTCGCCCGCGCTGCTCAGCATCGACCAGCTCACGACGTTGTTCCACGAATTCGGTCACGCGCTACACGGTTTGCTCTCGACGGTCGACTATCCGTCGCAGTCGGGTACCTCGGTACCGCGCGATTTCGTCGAATTCCCGTCGCAGGTCAACGAGATGTGGGCGTTGCACCCCGATGTCCTCGCCCATTACGCGCGGCATCACGAGACCGGTGCCCCAATTCCGTCGGAACTCGCCGACGCGGCCCGCGCCAACGCCGGCGCCGACACGGCGCACGGCACCATCGAGTACCTCGCAGCCTCGGTGCTCGACCTCGCCTGGCATCGGCTGTCCACCGCACAGGCCGACGAGGTCGACGACGTCGAGGCATTCGAGGCCGACGCGTTACGCGAAGCCGGCATCGGCACTGAGCTCATTCCTCCGCGATACCGCACGGCGTACTTCAACCACATCTTCGGGGGCGGCTACTCGGCCGGCTACTACTCGTACATCTGGTCGGAGGTTCTCGATGCCGAGACCGAGCAGTGGTTCCTCGCCGAGGGCGGGCTACGCCGAGAGAACGGGAAGAGGTTCGCGGAGTCGACGTTGTCGCGCGGCGACAGCGTCGATCCGCTTGCCGTGCACGAGAAGTTGATCGGACGCAAGCCGGAGGTCGAACCGCTGATGCGTCGCCGCGGGCTGGTTGCCGCAGGCTGACTCTTCTGCGACGGTGCAGGCAGGGAACCGTCACGAGTGAGCGACGACCGCCGCCCACCGATCGTGTCGGTGGGCGGCGGATCTCGGGACTCCCTCCGTCGGTCAGATCGAGGGAACCGGTTCAACCCGCGTCGTCGGCATCTTGGGCGTACGCGAACCCCTTCTGCCCGTGCGGAGTCGCTGCTCGATGGTGCGTGCGAGCTTCCCCAGCGACGCGTTCACCGCGATCATCATGACTGCGGTGACGATCAGGGACGGGATGTAGTTGGAGAAGGCATTTCCGACCTGGATTCCCTGGCGAACCATCTCGATGTAGGTGATCTGATAGCCGAGTGCTGTGTCCTTCAGCGCAACGATCATCTGCGCGACGAGGGACGGCAGCATCGCCGTGATCGCCTGTGGCAACAGGATGAGGAACATCCGCTGCGTGGAATTCATACCCAGCGCAATAGCCGATTCGGACTGCCCGCGCGGTAGTGCCCGCACACCTGCCCTGACCAGTTCGGCAATCACGGCTGCGTTGCCGAGAGTGAGCGCCGAGACGACTGCGGCCAGGGCGAGCTGTCCTGCAGGAAACAGGTTGAGTGAGGCACAGAGGGCGAAGAAGAAGATCATCAGCACCAGCATCGGAATGGCTCGGAAGAACTCGACGATCGCTCCGGCGCAGATGCGTATGAATGTCACCTCCGACAGCCTGCCGACACCGAGGAGAACGCCGCCGATCAAGGCGCCGATGATCGCCAGAGCCGCGGCGACCAGGGTGCCTTTGATGCCCGGCAGTAGGAAGGTCGTCCAGACGTCACCCTGTAGAAACGGCGTCCATTTCGCGGAGTCGAACTGTCCTTTGACAGCGAGGCCGTGAAGAACCCACACCGTGATCGCCAGGACGACGATGACGAAGATGGTCGAAATCACGCGGTACCTGACCCGCGTCTTCGGACCGGGTGCGTCGTAGAGGAAGGCAGAAGTATTGGAACTCATTGGATCGCAAACCTTTTCGCAAGGAAGCCGAACAGCAGTCCGGTCGGGATGGTCAGGATGAGGAAGCCGATTGCGAACATCGCGCCGACCGCGAGCACCGCCGCGGTGTTCTCGATCATCTCTTTCATCAGCAGAGCGGCTTCTGCGACACCGATCACGGAGGCGATGGTCGAGTTCTTGGTGAGCGCGATGAGGATGCTGCCCAGTGTTGCGATGACAGCACGGAACGCCTGGGGGAGGATGACGATGGTCATGCTTTGTGTGAAGGACATGCCGAGCGCACGGGCTGCTTCGGCTTGTCCATGTGGCACGGTGTTGATGCCCGACCTCAGCGCTTCGCAGACGAACGTCGCCGTATATGCGCCGAGGCCGAGCACGCTCAGTCGGAATGCGCTGTCGGCCAATGATGTCGACGAGTTCCCGGACACGAGGGTGATACCGAGGGTCTGCGCGAGACCGAATGACATGAACAGAATGATGAGCGTGAGCGGGGTGTTGCGGACCACTTCGACGTAGGTTCCCGCGGCCTTGCGCATCGTTGCCATCGGCGACACCCGAAGTGTGGCCAGGACGATACCCAGCACGAGTGCGAGGATCGCGGAGAAGACTGTGAGCTTGATGGTGACGCCGAAGGCCGAGACCATCTGTCCGCCGTAGGAGGAGACCCGCGAACTCGAATCCGCTGCAGCAGAGTCAGACCTCGTGTATCGGTCGATCTGCGGTGGGGTGGGTGCCGGGTAGCCGGAGGGGCCGAGATTGCGGTCGAAAGACGCTTTCCAGGCGCCGGAGTCGATGTACTTCTGGAGCGCATCGTTGATCTTCTCGCGGAGGTTGTCGTTCCCCTTGTGTACACCGACGCCGTAGAGTTCATTGGAGAACGGCGCGCCGGCGAGTTTCAGCTGGCCTGCGCTGCGTGCGGCATACCCGGCCAGCACCGCGTCGTCGGTGGTCACCGCATCGACTGCGCCGTTCTTGAGCGCCTCGACGCAGGCTGCGAGGGTGTCGTACTGCTGCAGCTGCACATCCCGGCTGTACTTCTTCTTGATGTTCTGTGCGGGCGTGGAACCTGCCGGGGCGCAAAGCTTCTTGTTCCCGTTGAGAGACGTCGGACCGGTGATCGTGTCGTCGTCCTTACGGACCAGCAAACTCTGTCCAGCGACAAAGTAGGGGCCGGCGAAGTCGACTTTTTCCTTACGGGCGTCGGTGATCGAGTACGCCGAGACGATGTAGTCGACCTGTCTGTTCTGCAACATGGTCTCGCGCTGGGGGGTAGGCGTCTCGACCCAGGTGATGTTGTCTTCGTCCACACCGAGTTCTTTGGCGATGAATCGGGCTGTGTCGGCGTCGAATCCGGTGATGGTCCCGTCGGCGTTCTTCATGCTGATGCCGGGTCGATCGACAGCGACGCCGATGGTCAGAGTCTTCGACGAGCCGCTTCCGCCGCCGCAGCCGGCGATGAGGGTCGTCATGGCGAGCAGGGCGATGATGCCTGCGACGATCGAAGTTCGTTTCATGATAGGAACTCTCGAGATCAGTGAGCCAGCACGCGACTGAGGAAGTCGCGCGCCCTCTCGGTCTGCGGGTTGTCGAAGAAGTCGTCAGGCGTTCCCTGCTCGACGATCTCACCCTCGGCCATGAACACCACACGGTCGGCGGCGCGGCGTGCGAATCCCATCTCGTGGGTGACCACGAGCATGGTCATGCCTTCCTTGGCGAGATCGGTCATCACATCGAGCACCTCGTTGACCATCTCCGGATCGAGTGCCGAGGTGGGCTCGTCGAACAGCATCAGTGAAGGTCGCATGGCGAGAGCGCGGGCGATGGCCACGCGCTGTTGCTGCCCGCCGGACAGTTGATTGGGGTATTTCGCCGCCTGGTTTGCGATCCCCACGCGTTCGAGCAGTGCCATCGCATCGTCGCGGACGCTCTCCTTGTCTCGTTTGCGCACCTTGCGCGGTGCGAGCATCACGTTGTCGAGAATCGTCTTGTGACCGAAGAGATTGAACGACTGGAACACCATTCCGACGTCTGCGCGTAGACGTGTCAGGTCGCTGCCCTCGTCGGGCAGTGGTGTGCCGTTGATCTCGATGGAGCCGCTGCTGATCGTCTCGAGACGATTGAGTGTGCGGCACAGCGTGGACTTTCCGGACCCCGAGGGGCCGAGAACAACGACGACCTCACCTCGGGCGACGTCGAGGTCGATGTCACGCAGCACGTGCAGGTCGCCGAAGTACTTGTCGACGTGACTCATCCGGACCATGGCGACTGCGGGGTCGGAGAGTCCGGACTCCGAGTCAACGGTGGTGGACATGTGATCTCCTTCATAGAGTGGATGGATTAAGTAATACTGTGCTCTCAGTTCGACGGTTTGTCTACCGAATCGCGAAACTGTTTACATGACGGGAACGTAAGCGTCTGAACAGTAGGTATAGGTATCAAGCCTGTGCCGTGGGGTGCTGAGGACGCTGTGAAAGTTGTATATCGGTCTCTCATTGTCTCGAAACGAGTGATTTCGATCGGTAGTTGTCCATGGTTCTGCGTCCAGAAGTCCTGCTAGAGAGGGTTCGGCAGAGGGAATGTCTGATAGTCGGGTCTCACATGGGGGAAATGGGACCGCGCTAGGCGACTTTTCGACCAAGTAAGAAGGCCCCATCAGGTGGCCGATCTCGTGGCACTCCCATCGACAGCGGAATGCGTGATGAAATGGCGCAATGGCAAGCGCACCGTCTCAGACGCGGCCGGATCTGACCCGCTACGCACTGTTGAGCATCGCCACGGCGATCGTGGTGATCGTGATGAAGCTGATTGCTTGGCGCGTCAGCGGCTCGGTGGGCCTGCTGTCGGACGCACTGGAGTCGTTGGTCAATCTCGTGGCGGCTGTCGCAGCCTTCGTCGCGTTGCGAGTCGTCGCCAAACCCGCGGACGCCGAACACAATTTCGGCCACGCGAAGGCAGAGTACTTCTCGGCGGTGTTCGAGGGAGTACTGATCGTCGCCGCCGCGATCGCGATCATCTACGCCGCCGTCGATCGCCTCCTGCATCCCGCCGAGTTGGAATCGGTCGGACTCGGTCTCGCGATCTCGGTCGCCGCAACCGTTCTCAACGGAGTCGTCGCCGTCGTCCTGCTTCGTGCCGGTAAGCGTCATCGGTCGATGACACTCGAGGCCGACGGCAAGCATCTGCTCACCGACGTCTGGACCACGATCGGAGTGATCGTGGGTGTGTTCCTGGTCGCGGTCACGGGATGGCTGCCGCTGGACTCGATCGTGGCGATCCTCGTCGCCGTCAATATCCTCGTCGTCGGTGGTCGCCTCATCTGGCGTTCGGGTGACGGCCTCCTCGACGCCGCCCTACCCGCCGACGATCTCGCCACGGTCAATCAGGTGCTCGACCGATTCCGCTCGGACGAAGTGCTTTTCCACGATCTGCGCACGCGGGAAGCAGGCCACGAGCGGTTCGTGCAGATGCACATGCTCGTTCCGGGCGCATGGTCGGTCGAGCGCGGCCACGACCTGGCAGAGCGCGTCGAGGACGAGTTACACGCCGAACTCGATCATCTGCGTGTCAGCATTCACATGGAGCCGATCGGCGATCCGCGCGCGTACGAGTCGTGGCGGCTGGACTGAGATGTGCGCCGACGGTCGGCTGGTCGTCGCGGTGAGCTGACGGGAGCGGCCGGTAGCCGAGTAAACGTTTTCGATACCATGGCCTAGCCGCCTGTTCGCGGCACTCGAGCTCATCACGGTGCCCGAACCCACGGCGATCGCCGACTCGGCCCTGAATTCGAATCACACTGAACAAAACTCGGCGGTGTCCGGGCCGAAACGAGGTGACAGGCATGGACAGCTTCCTCGCGTGGTGGGATTCGGTCGAAGAGTGGCTGACAGGACTGTCGTTCGTTCCACAGCTTCTGGTCACCCTCGTGGTCGTTGTCCCCGTCGCCGTCGGTATCGCATTGATCCTGAATGTGCTGGTGGAAGCCGTGATGACCGTGTTCGATCGTCGTCGGTTCGCCGACGACGACGGAAAGGGGCTGTGACCGCGGTGATCAAGTCACGGGTGACCTGGGCGCTGCTCGCGCTCGTCGTTCTTGTCGTTCTCGCCTGGCTACTGACGCGCTGAGTCGTCAACTCCCACCGACGGGCCGTCGTTCTCGTCTTTGGGGCATGTGCTCGACGTTGCTAGCGTGATTCTGCTCCGGCCGCGAAGTCCCGCATGCCGGGAACCGTGGTGGAGGGTTTCGTGAGTCCAAGTCTGGCCCGCAAGAGGCGTGTCCCGATTGTGGCGTGCCTGCTGGCGCTGACCGTCGCACTGGTCGCCGGTTGTGGTGGCGGCTCGACGGACACGCCCGACGGTGTCGACATCTCCAGCGGCAGTCGTCACCTCGACCTCGTTGCGTACGCAACGCCGAAACCCGGCTTCGACAAGATCATTCCCGCGTTCCGCGCGACAGACCAGGGGCGAGACATCGGCTTCTCGGCGTCGTACGGCGCCTCGGGTGACCAGTCGCGCAAAGTGGCTCGTCACGTCCCGGCAGACGTCGTGAACTTCTCGGTCGAACCCGACGTGACCCGTCTGGTCAAGGCAGGACTCGTCGACGAGGACTGGAAGAAGGCCGAGCCGTACAACAGCACACCGTTCGGCTCCGTTGTCGCGCTCGTGGTGCGTAAGGGCAATCCCAAGAACATCCACAGCTGGGACGATTTGCTCAAGCCCGGCGTCCAGGTGATCACGCCCGACCCGGGTAGTTCCGGTTCGGCGAAATGGAACCTTCTCGCGCCCTACGCGGCGAAGAGTCAGGGAGGCAAGAACCCGCAGGCCGGTTTGGACTATGTGAGCGATCTGGTGCACAACCACGTCGCCGTGCGTCCCAAGTCCGGGCGCGAGGCGACGACGACCTTCCAGCAGGGCCAGGGCGACGTGCTGATCAGTTACGAGAACGAAGCGATCATGCTGCAGCGTAAGAACGCCGGTGCTGCGCAGAGCGCACAGGTCGAGTACCTGATTCCTCCGGAGACGTTCAAGATCGAGAATCCTGTCGCCGTCGTGAACACCTCGAAGGACCTGCCTGCAGCCAAAGCCTTCGTCGACTATCTGTTCACCGATGAGGCGCAACGTATTTGGGCCAAGCAGGGCTTCCGTCCGGTCGTACCGTCGGTTATCTCCGAGACCAAGGCACTTTTCCCCGGCGACATCACGAAACTCTGGACAATAGACGAGCTCGGTAAGACCCTGGGTAAAGGCACCGCCGCCAAGAACAAAGGCAAAGACCTGAAGGGGTGGAAGGCCGTGGACAACGCGTTGTTCGGTACCAAGGGTGCGATCACCAAGATCTACAACGAAGGCAGCAAGCAGTGACGGCCACGGGCGAGGTGGCGAACGAGACCACGTCCGCGCCGACCTCGCAGTCGTCGAGTTCGCTGCCGCCCAAGGGATTTCTGGGACGGTCGCGAACATTCGCCGGAGTCAGTCCCGCGGCCATCGGTACGGCATGGCTGTGGCTGAGCATCATCGTGTTGCTGCCGCTGGCCGCGATCACCGTGCAGTCGTTCGACAACGGGTGGAGCGGCTTCTGGGACGCGGTGACCGACGAGAACGCGCTCGACGCGATCTGGATCACGGTGCTCGTCTCGATCTTCGCCGCCGTAATCAACGTGGTCTTCGGCACCATCATCGCGTGGGTGCTGGTGCGAGATGACTTCCGCGGCAAGGGGTTCGTCAACGCGATCATCGATCTTCCGTTCGCGCTGCCCACGATCGTCGCCAGCCTGGTGCTGCTGTCGCTGTACGGCCCCAACAGTCCCGTCGACATCCACCTCGCCGCGACCAAGCCTGCACTGATCATCGCGCTGACGTTCGTCACGTTGCCCTTCGTGGTTCGTCAGGTCCAGCCGGTGCTGATCGAACTCGACACCGACGTCGAGGAGGCAGCCGCCGTGCTAGGGGCGAACAACGGGACCATCTTCCGCAAGATCGTGCTCCCGGCTCTCCTCCCCGCAATTCTCACGGGAGCGGGTCTGGCCTTCACGAGGGCGATCGGCGAATTCGGGTCGGTCGTTCTGATCGGCGGCAACATCCCCGGCAAGACCCAGGTCGCCTCGCAATACATCCAGCAGCAGATCGAGATCGACGAGCCGGTCAATGCCGCCGCCATCTCGGTCGTACTCCTGCTGATCGCCTTCGTCGCGCTGCTCGTCTTGCGGATCGTCGGGCAGCGTCAGACCAAGCGTGAGGAGCTCGACCGATGAAGCTATCGGCGAAGACCCGGTACGGGCTGCGCGCCATCGCACTCGTCTACCTGTTCATCCTGCTGATCGTGCCGGTGGCACTCATCTTCTGGCGTTCGTTCGAACACGGTCTCGGGCAGTTCTGGGAGTGGATCACCACTCCTGCGGCCATCTCGGCGTTGCAGCTGAGCTTGTTGATCGTCGTCATCGTCGTCCCACTGAACGTGATCTTCGGCATCATCATCGCGCTCGCGCTCGCCCGCGGACGCTTCCCGGGCAAGGGATTCCTGCAGGCTGTCGTCGATCTCCCGTTCGCGGTGTCGCCGGTCGTCGCGGGTGTCGCCTTGATCCTGCTGTGGGGCTACGGTGGCTGGTTCGGAGGAGTGGAGAGTCTCGGCTTCCGCGTGATCTTCGGATTCCCCGGCCTGGTGTTGGCAACGCTGTTCGTGACGCTTCCGTTCGTCGCACGAGAAGTGGAGCCGGTGCTCCGCGAGATCGGCACCGAACAGGAACAGGCAGCGGCGACCCTCGGCGCGAGCGGGTGGCAAACGTTCTGGCGCATCACTTTGCCCGCCATCCGCTGGGGACTCACCTACGGCATTGTGCTGACTGTCGCCCGTGCACTCGGCGAGTACGGCGCAGTGACGATGGTGTCGTCGAACTATCCGGGCATCTCCCAGACGCTGACACTTCTGGTGCACTCGCGCTACACCGACGACTACAACGAGTACGGTGCCTACGCTGCCGCGACACTCCTGATGCTCGTGGCCGTCCTCGTCCTCGTGGCGATGTCGTTCGTCGACCGACGTGCCCGCAACCGGTATGCCGAGGCGAGCGCCACCACCGGCGACGACACCGCGCCGGACGACATCCATCTGACCCCGCCGTATGCGCCCGAGAACATCGATTCGCAGCAGGTGCTTCACGAAAAAGAAAGAGTCTGACATGTCCATCTCGGTGGTAGGTGCCAACAAGCGATACGGCGATTTCGCAGCACTCGATGACGTGTCGATCGAGATCCCAGCCGGATCCCTGACGTCACTGCTCGGCCCGTCGGGCAGCGGAAAGTCGACGCTCCTGCGGGCGATCGCCGGACTCGACGATCTCGACTCGGGAACCATCGTCATCAACGGTGACGATGTCTCGGGTGCTTCACCGCAGAAGCGCGACATCGGCTTCGTATTCCAGCACTACGCGGCGTTCAAACACCTCACCGTGCGGGACAACATCGCATTCGGTCTGAAGATCCGTAAGCGCTCGAAGAAGGACATCGACGCCAAGGTCGACGAGTTGCTCGACATCGTCGGACTGACCGTCTTCCAGAAGCGTTTTCCCGCACAGCTTTCCGGTGGTCAGCGCCAGCGCATGGCGCTTGCCCGTGCCCTGGCCGTCGATCCCAAGGTGTTGTTGCTCGACGAGCCCTTCGGTGCACTCGATGCGAAGGTGCGCGAGGATCTCCGAAAGTGGTTGCGCCGCTTGCACGAGGACATGCAGGTGACCACGGTGCTGGTGACACACGACCAGCAGGAGGCGCTCGATGTGAGCGACCGTATCGCTGTGCTGAACAAGGGCAGGATCGAGCAGATCGGCGCACCTGACGATCTCTACGATCGCCCGGTCAATCCCTTCGTGGCATCGTTCCTCGGCTCGACGGTACGGCTCAACGGAGAACTCGTTCGTCCGCACGACATTCGTATCGGACGCAACCCTGAGCTTGCACTTCCCGCCGCCGATGCGTCACTCGACACCGGGGTCATCAAGGCCACTGTGCAGCGCGTGGTCAACCTCGGGTTCGAGACGAGGGTCGAATTGGTCGCCGTGGCGAACGGGGATGAGTTCCAGGCACAGATCACCCGCGGTGATGCCAATGCGCTGCACTTGCAGCCCGGGGAGGCGATCTACGCTCGCGCGACCAAGGTACCCGCCCTATCCGAGGTCTGAGGCGCTCCGCGTCGTGGACTCGGCGCAGTCGGTTGTCGCAGCGTGCCTCGCCGACGCACTTCTTTGCGGACGTGCTCGTCGAATGATTTACACCGAGGTCAATGGTTGTGCGGCCTGCGAGACCATCCGACGGATGTAGCGTGCGGCCACCGAAAGAGTGGCCAGATCAAACGATTGTCGCTGATCGAGTTTCGCGAGCATGGAGTGCGACCGCTGTAGTCGGGTGGCGTTGACCTGTTCCCATTCGACGAACCGCGTCGCGACGTCGGTCGCCGAATCGGTGGTGCTCAGGATGTCGATGGTGAGCGACCGCGTCGAGGCGTACAACTCTTCGCGTAAGGCCAAACGTGCCAACGCATTCCACTGATCATCTCGTCGGAGTCCCGACACCTCCATCAGCACGCGACTCACCTGCGTCCGGTCTTTTGCCAGGAAGTACATCTCACCGATGCTCTCGCGCGAATCGTCTGTGACGTGGCCGATCTCGACGATATCGAGCAGGCAGAAGAGGTCCAGCAGTCCGTAGACGTCGTCGACCAGGTCCGGCCGCGCGCCTCCTGCCAGCACGTCGGCGGTTCGTTCGGCTACATTGGCACGGTCGTAGTCCTGCTGCCAGTGCGGTACGTTGGCCCGGAGTTCCGCGATAGCGGGTGCGAATCGACGAACTGACGTCGAGATCTGCAGTGGCTGAGGACGATTGGTGAGCAGCCACCGAGTCGCCCGGTCGATCACCCGCCTGGCCTCTGTCACCAGTTCGTCGGTGACCTCGGTGGGGTGGCCGGAGATCTCGATGCGCCGCCAGATCGAATGGAGGTCGAAGAGTTCGGTGACCGTGGCAAATGCGCGAGCAGCGTCGGAGGTCGTGGCCCCGGTTTCCTCACGGAGGCGCTGCACGAATGTGATTCCTGCGATGTCGACGATGCGGTTGGCGAGCTGGGTGGCGACGATTTCGCGGCGCAACGGGTGGGCGGCGATCGCGGCGGCGACGGCTCCGGCACACTCGCCCTCGGACAGACGGGTCGGGAAGTAGTCGCTCAGCATCGAGTCGAAGTGCGGGTCGTCGATGGTGTCGTCGGCGAGCAGCTCACTCTTGATCAACAGTTTGGTGTAGGCCATCACCGTGCAGAGTTCCGGTGACGTCAGTGCGATACCGGTGCGCTCGATTCGTTTGGCGATTTCTTTGTCGGTCGGCAGCGTCTCCACCGCTCGGTCGAGGCCTGCCTCGTTCTCGAGTGCAGTGACCAATCGCCGATATGTTGTTGCCAGCGCCAGTGATTCGGTGCGCGCTACACCCATCAGCTCGTTGTGTGCGTGATTGTCGGTCAGCACCAGATCAGCAACGGATTCGGTCATGGCGGCGAGCAGGTTGGAACGTTGTGTGTCGGAGAGTCTGTCGTCGTCGACGAGCGCATCGAGAACGATCTTGATGTTGACCTCGTGATCGGAGCAGTTGACACCCGCCGAGTTGTCGACGGCGTCGGTGTTGATGCGTCCGCCGGCCAGAGAGTAGTCGATCCGGGCCAGCTGCGTGAAGCCGAGGTTGCCGCCCTCGCCGACGACGCGGCAGCGCAGCTCCGACGCGTTCACGCGGACGTCGTCGTTGGACTTGTAGCCGACGTCCGCGTGCGTCTCCGTATCCGACTTCGCATAGGTCCCGATGCCGCCGTTCCACAGAAGATCGACGGGAGCGGTCAGGATGGCACGGATCAACTCGGCCGGTGTCAGTCGCTGCGTGTTCGGTGCGATGTCGAGCGCTGCGCGGATCTCCGGCGTCAGAGGAACGGACTTGCTCGACCGGTCGAACACTCCGCCGCCGCGTGAGATGAGGTCGGGGGAGTAGTCGGCCCACGACGACCGGGGGGTGTCGAACAGTCGTCGCCTTTCTGTATAGGACTGTGCAGCATCGGGATCGGGGTCGATGAAGATATGGCGGTGGTTGAATGCCGCCACGAGCCGCACGTGTGGCGAACACAGCATGCCGTTGCCGAACACGTCGCCGCTCATGTCACCGATGCCGACGGCGGTGATGTCGTCCGTATCGACGTCGATACCGAGTTCGCGGAAGTGCCGTGTGACGCTCACCCAGGCACCGCGAGCGGTGATACCCATCGCCTTGTGGTCGTATCCGACAGAGCCGCCGGAGGCGAACGCGTCTCCGAGCCAGAAGCCGTGGCGAACCGATTCGGCGTTGGCGATATCGGAGAACGTGGCGGTTCCCTTGTCTGCGGCCACCACCAGATATGAGTCGTCCCCATCATGACGAACGATTCCCGGAGCCGGACTGACCTCTCCTGTTGCTCGATCGAGGTTGTCGGTCAGTCTCAGCAGTGCGGAGACGAATTGCCGGTAGCACTCGACGCCCTCGCGGTGCAGTGCATCCCTGTCGGCACCAGCGTCCCCGGTGGCCGCCGGCGGACGCTTGACGACGAATCCACCCTTCGCGCCGGCGGGAACGATCACGGAGTTCTTCACCGCCTGCGCCTTGACCAGGCCGAGGATCTCGGTGCGGAAATCCTCTCGTCTATCCGACCACCGCAGGCCACCACGGGCCACCGAACCCAGCCGCAGGTGCGCGCCCTCGACGCGCGGTGAGTAGACGAACGTCTCGAAGTGCGGTCTGGGCTGAGGGAGGAGCCCGACACTTCGTGAATCGAGTTTGACGGCAACGCAATTGTCGTCGGCGTTGGTGAGGTCGGTGACGAAGAACGTGGTACGCAGTGTCGCGTTGATCAATTCGAGAAGGGTCCGCAATACGCGGTCGGCGTCGAGCTCCCGCACCGCATCAATGGCCTCGAGCAGTTCGACGGTCGCCTGCTCGGCGCGTCGCCCGCGCGTCGTCGGATCGTGCTCGGGGTCGTGCAGGATCTCGAAGAGGTGCACGAGAGCGGCGCTCGTCTCGGCATTGTCACGCAGGATCTGCTCGATTCGGCCCGGAGTGACACCGATGGGCGTCTGGCGGAGAAAGTGTGTGTACATCCGCAACACCACGACCTGTCGGCAGGAAAGGCCGACTTCGGTCACCAGCGCGTTGAGGCGATCGCTTTCGACCTGACCGGCCCAAATGGCGCTGAAGGCTGCGGCGATCTCGGTGCCGATGCCTGGATGGTCGCGGGCAGCGTCGGGCAGGGTGATGTCGAAACCGAACACCCGCCCCACCGCTCCGTTGTCGAGGCGGACCGAATACGGGTGCTCTTCGATGACCTCGATGCCGAGGCCGTCGAAGATCGGCAGGATCTTGCTCAGCGGTGCGCGCAACCCGCCCGTGTAGAGGCGCAGCGACGCCGCGGGGGAATCGGAGTCGTCAGAAAGCCGAAGATCGACATCGATCGCGTCCGGCCCAAGCACCGTCAGTCGCGCGAGGTCATCGAACTCGAGCGGCGTGGTCACCGAGGCATTGTCGAAGCGCTTGCCGTTGTCGTGCGTGATTCCGGTCATGATTCCTCGAAGCTCGTGAACTACTAAGTGATGTGACAGTACCAGTTAGATTGGCCTTGTGCAGGCGAGCATGCAGGAAAAATCGCATGTTGACGTTCCTGTGAGTGAGATGCACAATAGAAAAACGATAGACAGATCCCAGTTTGTCCCCGCGCAGCTAACTCTTACAAGGACATCAATGTGACTCAGCGGACTTCACTCGCGGCCACCCGCATCCAGCAGGCCTCGCGTCGGCCGTCGGGCGGGCGCCCCTCAGGCGACGTGATCGCGCTCGACATGGGCGAACCGGATTTCGACACGCCGGAAGTGATCATCAACGCAGCTATCGACGCGTTGCGCTCCGGGCATACGCACTATGCGGACATGAACGGTGACCCGGAGCTGCGTGCTCTGATAGCCGCGCAGGCAACCGAATTGGCCGGCACCGAGATCGATCCGACGGATGTCTTGGTCAGTCATGGCGGCGCAGCGGGGATCACCGCTGCGGTTCTGGCCATGGTCGATCCCGGCGACCGGGTGTTGCTCCCGGAACCGACGTATTCGTTGTACGTCGATGCGGTTGCGTTGGCGGGCGGAATCGCGGTCCCGGTTCCACTGACCTCGGATCACCATCTCGATCTCGACGCCATCGCTGCAGAATCCGTGGGAGCTCGCCTCCTGATCGTCTGCAATCCGTCGAATCCGACCGGTGCGGTACTGGGCGCCTCCGAACTCGCGGCACTACCGGGCGTGCTAGACGACGACACGCTTGTGCTCGTCGATGAGGCCTACGGATTCCTGGTGTACGGCGACGAGCCGTTCGTTCCCGCCCTCGCGGTACCCGAATTGCTCGATCGGTTGATCTATGTTCAGACGCTGTCGAAGACCTACGCGATGACCGGATGGCGTATCGGCTACGTGATCGGACCGAAGGGCCTGATGCCTGCTGTCCGTCTGGTTCACCGCACGATGAACAGCGCGATCAACAGTGCGGTTCAGCGCGCATCGATCGTCGCGCTCACCGAGGGTGATCAGCTGGCCACTCCGATGCTCGAAGAGTATCGGCGCAGAAGGCAGTTCGTCGTCGAGAGGGTCGCGCAGATCGACGGCGCGTCGATGGTCGCCCCGGAGGGGGCCTTCTATGCCCTGATCAAGTATCCGGGAGATCTGCCATCGGCCGACGTCGTGGCGTTGCTGCGTGACGGCGGCGTCGCGGTCCGTGCGGGCGCCGAGTACGGGCCGTCGGGGGAGGGGCACGTGCGTCTGTCCTTTGCGGCCGACATCCCGACGCTGACCGAGGGGTTCGACCGCCTCGAGCGGGTCTTCAAGAGTCTGTGAAATCAGTTATCCCACAACGAAAGGCTTCACCCATGACGGCATCGACCGTTTCACCTGCGCTGACTCCCGACACGTGTGCCCGTCTCGGTGCACTCGGCGCCGCCACCATCTACGAGGCACAAGGACAGCGGGGGTCGATCGACCCGGCGATCAAGCCGCTCGACTCCTCGTCGGTTCTCGTAGGCCGCGCATTGACGGTCGATGTGGGGCCCGGCGACAACCTGATGCTTCATGCCGCCCTGGCTCACGCCCAGCCGGGTGACGTCCTGGTCGCCGACGCACACGGCTACCTCGGCGCCGGGGCGTGGGGCGACGTGCTCGCCACCGCCGCCAAGCATCGTGGAATTGCCGGCCTGGTGATCGACGGTGCGGTACGCGATGCAGCCGAACTGTCCGACATGAAGTTTCCCGTCTTCGCCCGCGGTCTCTGCATCCGTGGCACCACGAAGACGTACCGAGGCTCGATCGGCGAACCGGTGAGCATCGCCGGCACGGTGGTGCATCGGGGCGACATCATCGTCGGTGATCGCGACGGTCTGGTCGTTGTGCCCGCCGACGAACTCGATGAGTCGCTGCGACTGGCTCAGCTGCGTGAGGACAAAGAGACCGACTATCGCCGTCGTATCGCCGAAGGCACCTCGACCGTCGAACTGCTCGGTCTCGGCGAGACTCTCCGTGCGTACGGACTCGACTGACTCGCTGAGAGGCACCTCTCACTACGGACAGGTGGTGCTGCCTCGAGGGGGAGTACCATGAAATCCGGAAATCTCGCATCTTCAGCGGGATCTGCACTGTGTGAGGGAGAGATTCGTGGTGACGACGTCGGCCCCGATGCGCAAGGATGCGGTGCGTAATCGTCGTCGAATCCTGGCGGCAGCGGGTGAGGTTCTGAGAGACGATTTCCAGAACGCCAGTATCCCGCTGATCGCGGAGCGGGCAGGCGTGGGTACTGCCACCGTCTACCGGTACTTCTCGTCGTTGGAGAGTCTGCTGCGCGAGTACCTGCACGGGGTGATCGTGGAGCTTCGTGACTACAGTCATGACTCGACGAAATCGGGTACCGAGTTGTTCGAGGACGTGGTCGGCAAGCTCGGCGAAGTTCTCGAGGTCAACGGTCCCGCGATGGTCCACCTCCGTCGTCCCGTCGGCTTCCTCGAGCGACTGCGCGAAGGCGATCCCGTGATCCAGACGGTTCGGGACGCATGGGAGCGCCCGGTGCGGGCGGTGTTGCGCAGCAAGGGAATCGGCGATGAGCATTTCGACCACGCGCTGTTCCTCTACAACCAGATCTACGATCCCCGCGAGGTTCTCGATCTCGTCGCCGAAGGCATGACCATGGCGGAGGCGATGCGGTTTCTCACGCAGGTGTACTACGGCGCACTCGACGGGATGGTGGGCGCGCGGCGTTAGTGCTGCCGCGGTCCGTGGCCGTCAGAACTGCGAGATGACCGGCGCGAGCGGCGGCCGGACGACGGCGCTGCGATAGGAGTCGGCGACCGCATCGACGAGTGCGGGATGCGTGCCGATCGGTCCCGCAACCACGGCATCCGACACCAAGCGGTCGAGGGCGGCTTCGACCCGCTCCGTCAGCAGGCCCGCGGACAGGAAGTACGGACTCAGCGCGATTCGTCGCGCGCCCGCGGTGCGGAGTCGTCGAATCGCGTTGCGCAGCATGATGTCGCCGGAACCGAGCCTGGTCGCGAAGACCACCTCGACCGGGCGGTGCAGACGTGTCGAGAGTTCGATGGCTCGGCGTCGGACCACGTGTGCGGCAGCAGGATTGGTCGACCCGACCGCCGTGACGACGATGCCGTCGCCAGGTTGCGTGCCTGCCTCGTCGAGACGATCGGCGAGGGCATCGGTCAATCGATACGAGCCGACGACGGGGGTGATCACGACGCTTCCTCGACGATGCTCATCGACCACTGCAGGTAGGTCCACGTCGCTGTGATACCCAGGTGCCAGCAGTAGCGGCACCACAACGCAGTCGCCCGCGACGGCGGCGAGTTCGTCTGCCACCGAGGGGGTATCGAGGTCCAGAAAACTCAGACCGACCGACACACCCGGCAGTCGCCGCGCCACCGCCGACCGAACGCGCCGCGCCGTGTCACCGAACCTCGGATCTCGGCTACCGTGCGCGACGAGTAACAGCGTCGGGGTCACACCAACTCTTTGAGGTGCAGCGTCGACAGCGCGTCGCCCACCAGCCCTGCTGCGAGGGTGTTGCCGCCCTGCGGATCGATCAGCAGGAAGCTGCCCGACTCGCGACTCACCTGGTAGTCGTCCGCGGGGATCGGCTCCGCGGTCTGCACGGTGATGCGGCCGATCTGGTTGAGCTCCACGGTGTCCGGGGCGTCGACGAGTGTCAGGTTCTGCTCGTCGAACAGGGCGTCGAGTCCACCGACGATGGCCTGAGTGGTCTTGGTACCGTGCTTGAGGAGCAGCCGCGCGCCTGGGCGCAGCGGCTTCTCGGCGAGCCAGCACACCGTCGCGGTGAACTGAGCGATCGGCTCCGGCGCGTCGGCAACCGCGGCGATGAGATCGCCGCGCGAGATGTCGACGTCGTCGGCGAGCAGCAGCGTGACGCTGCGGCCGGTGTGTGCCGTCGCCAACTGGCCGTCGGCCGTGTCGATCTGGGTCACGGTGGTCCGGACGCCTGACGGCAGCACGACGACCTCGTCTCCCACCGAGACACGGCCCGCAGCGATCTGCCCGGCGTAGCCGCGGTAGTCGGGGTACTCCGGCGTGCGGGGACGGATGACGTACTGCACCGGGAAACGCAGCCCGTCCTCGTCGTGGCGCTCGACTGCATTGGGGACCGTCTCGAGGTGCTCGATGAGCGTCGGACCGTCGTAGAACGGGGTGTTCTCGGAGCGGATGGCGACGTTGTCGCCATGCAGTGCCGATACCGGGATCGCGGTGACCTGCTCGGGCGACCAGCCGAGCGTGCGGGTCAGCTCGCCGAAATCGGCCGAGATCTCCGCGAAGACCGACGCGGCGTCGTCGACGAGGTCGATCTTGTTGACTGCCAGCACGAGTTGCGGCACACCGAGCAGTGCCATGACCGCGGCATGACGTCGCGTCTGGGCGACGACGCCGTTGCGGGCGTCGACGAGCAGCATCACCAGCTGTGCTGTGGACGCGCCGGACACCGTGTTGCGGGTGTACTGGACGTGGCCGGGGGTGTCGGCCAACACGAAAGACCGTGCAGGGGTGGCGAAGTAGCGATACGCGACGTCGATGGTGATGCCCTGCTCGCGCTCGGCGCGCAGTCCGTCGACGAGCAGCGAGAGGTCGGGTCCTTCGAGACCGCGGTCGACCGATGCCTTGGTCACGGCGTCGATCTGGTCTGCCAGCACCGATTTGGTGTCGTACAACAGGCGTCCCACGAGGGTGGACTTGCCGTCGTCGACGCTGCCCGCGGTCGCGATGCGGAGCAGGTCGGGGACGTGCTGGGTGGTCGATGCCATCAGAAATATCCTTCGCGCTTGCGGTCTTCCATGGCGGCTTCGGAGACGCGATCGTCGCCACGGGTTGCGCCGCGCTCGGTCAGTCGGGACGCGGCGACCTCTGCGAGGACCGCGTCGTTGGTTGCGGCATCGGAGAGCACCGCGCCGGTCGTCGAGCCGTCGCCGACGGTGCGGTAGCGCACCGAGAGTCGTTGCACCTCTTCGCCTTCGCGCGGACCGCCCCACGAACCGGACGTCATCCACATCCCGTCGCGCTGGAAGACCTCGCGCTCGTGGGCGTAGTAGATCGGGGGGAGCAGCACCTGTTCGCGTGTGATGTAACGCCAGACGTCGAGCTCGGTCCAGTTCGACAGCGGGAACACGCGGACGTGCTCGCCCGGAGCGTGCCGACCGTTGTAGAGGTTCCACAGCTCAGGACGTTGGCGCTTGGGATCCCACTGTCCAAACGCGTTGCGCAGCGAGAAGATCCGCTCCTTGGCGCGCGAACGCTCCTCGTCGCGGCGGCCACCGCCGAAGACCGCGTCGAAGCGGTTCTCGGTGATCGCATCGAGAAGCGGGATGGTCTGCAGCGGGTTGCGCACACCGTCGGGCCGCTCGGTGAGCCGACCGTCGGCGAGGTAGTCCTCGACCTTCGCCACGTGCAAGCGGAGGTTGTGCCGCTCGACCACCTGGTCGCGGAAGTCGAGTACCTCGGGCAGATTGTGCCCGGTGTCGACGTGGAGCAGCGAAAACGGAAGTGGCGCAGGCCAGAACGCCTTCAGCGCGACGTGCAGCAGTACCGTCGAGTCCTTGCCGCCGGAGAAGAGGATCACCGGTCGTTCGAACTCGCCCGCCACCTCGCGGAAGATGTGGATGGCTTCGGACTCGAGTGCGTCGAGCGTGGTGAAGTCATCGGGTTCGGTCACGTCACGTCCTGTGCTGGCTGAGGTGTCGATGATGGTCATGCGTGGAGCCCACATTCTGTCTTGGCGCGTCCGGCCCAGCGGCCACTGCGCGGATCGGATCCGGGTTCGGGTTTTGCGGTGCACGGTGCACAGCCGATCGACGGATAGCCTTCGTCGACAAGGGGATTGACGAGGACGCCGTTGGCGTCGATGTAGTCCTGCATCTGCTCGTCCGACCATGCGGCGATCGGGTTGATCTTGACGAGACCGAATCCCTCGTCGAACGAGATGAGCGGAGCGTTGGCGCGTGTCGGGGCCTCGACGCGTCGGATGCCCGTGACCCACGCGTCGTAGTTGCTCAGGCCTGCCTTCAGCGGGACCACCTTGCGCAGCCGGCAGCACTCGCCGGGATTGCGGGCAAACAGGTTGCGACCCAACAGCTCGTCCTGCTCGGCGACGGTGTGCTCGGGAGTGAGATTGATCAGGTCGACTCCGTACACCTGCTCGACGGCGTCACGGGTGCCGATCGTCTCCGCGAAGTGGTAGCCGGTGTCGAGGAACAGCACCTTCACCGGGTCGCCGTCGAGCAGGTCACGGTCGACGTGCTTGACGGCGAGATCGACGAGCGCGGCATCCTGCATGTTCGACGCGACGACGAAGTTGTCGCCGAACGTCTTCGCCGTCCAGCGCAGCAACTCCTCGGGAGTTGCGCTGTCGCCGAGTTCCGCTGCGCCGCGTGCAGCGATCTCACGCAACTCGTCCTCGCTGAACCGCCGTCCGGTTCTGCTCTGGGTGCTCGTCGTCATCGCAATGCCTCCTCGTCGGCACGCACTGCCCACTGTGCGAACCGCTCGCCTTCTTCGCGTTGGTCGACGAAGTTGCGGACCACGCGTTCGATGTAGTCGCCGAGCTCGGTGGATGTCACCTTGTGCTGGCGCAGTTTTCGGCCGAAGCCCGCATCCTGGCCGAGGCTGCCGCCCAGGTGTACCTGGAAGCCCTCGGTCTGTCCGCCGTCGGCGTCCTCGACGAGCTGGCCCTTGAATCCGATGTCGGCGATCTGGGAACGCGCGCACGAGTTGGGGCAGCCGTTGATGTTCACCGTGATGGGGACGTCGAGCTCGGCGTTGATGTCGGCCAGGCGCTCTTCGAGCTCGGGAACGAGGACCTGCGAGCGTTTGCGCGTCTCGGTGAACGAGAGCTTGCAGAACTCGATTCCGCTGCAGGCCATCAGATTTCGACGCCAGTTCGACGCACGGGCGACGAGTCCGAGCTTGGCCAGATCGGCGATGAGTTCCTCGACCTTGTCGTCGGCGACGTCGAGCACGACGAGCTTCTGGTACGGCGTGAACCGGATGCGGTCGGAGCCGACGCGCTCGGCGGCGTCGGCGACAGCGGTGAGCTTGGTGCCGGTCACGCGCCCGGCAATGGCGGCGAATCCGACTGCGTTGAGGCCGTTCTTGAGCTTCTGCACGCCGACGTGGTCACGTGGCTGCGTGAGCGGGGTGGGGCCGGGGCCGTCGATCAGCTTGCGGTGCAGGTACTCGTCCTCGAGCACCTGGCGGAACTTCTCGATACCCCAGTCCTTGATGAGGAACTTCAGCCTGGCTTTGGCGCGCAGACGGCGGTAGCCGTAGTCGCGGAAGATCGACACGACGCCTTCCCAGACGTCGGGGACCTCGTCGAGGGGAATCCAGGCGCCGACGCGCTGGGCAAGCATCGGGTTCGTCGACAGTCCGCCGCCGACCCAGAGGTCGAGGCCGGGGCCGTGCTCGGGATGCTCGACACCGATGAATGCGATGTCGTTGGTCTCGTGACTGACGTCCTGCAGACCCGAGATGGCGGTCTTGAACTTGCGGGGCAGGTTCGCGAGCTCGGGGACGCCGATGTACTTCTCGGTGATCCCCGCGACGGCCGGGCCGATGTCGATGAGCTCGTCGGCGGCGATGCCCGCGACGGGGCTGCCGAGCACGACGCGCGGGACGTCGCCGCACGCCTCGGTCGTCTGCAGCCCGACGGACTCCAGGCGGCGCCAGATCTCGGGGACGTCCTCGACCTCGACCCAGTGGAGCTGGATGTTCTGGCGGTCGGTGATGTCCGCGCTGTCGCGGGCGAACTCCGTCGAGATGCCCGCGACGACGCGGAGCTGCTCGGTCGTGAGCGCCCCGCCGTCGATGCGGACCCGGAGCATGAAGTACCGGTCCTCGAGCTCGTGCGGCTCGAGCGTCGCGGTCCGGCCGCCGTCGATCCCGGGCTTGCGCTGCGTGTACAGGCCCCACCAGCGGAAGCGTCCGTGCAGGTCGTCGCCGGGGATGGAGTCGAAGCCGTCGCGCGCGTAGATCGTCTCGATGCGCTCGCGGACGGACAGGCCGCCGTCCTCCTGCTTCCACTTCTCGTTCGCGTTGAGCGGCTCGGTGCCGTCGACCTTCCACTGCCCGTTCGGTCGTGCGGCGCGCGCGGGGCGCTCGGCGGTCCGCGGCGGACGGGCGGGAGGAGTGCTGCCGTCCGTGGCCTCGGGCGCAGTCGGTGCCTGCGTCATCGGGGTTTCCTCGTGTCCTCGTGGGGGCGGGGACGCGCGACGGCGAGCGCTCAGCGAGGATGCTGCGAGTGGCTGAGGACCGACGGCGCGCGCCGGTTCTCAGGGGTTCTCGGGAAGAGAGGCGAGCGATGGCTCGCGCTGAGTCGGGCGCGGTTCAGCGACAACAGCTCAGACACGTGTGCGCGCACGCCGGCGTCCCGTGACCGGAGGTCACGAGGAGGGTGCGGGCAGCCGTGGTCATGCCGAGAACAGTAGCCGCGGTCCGGACGCGTGGACAGCCCCGGTCCGCATGGTGGGAAACCGAAAATAGTAGACCGATTCAGTCTGCTTTGTCGAGCGGCACGGATCGCCGAGCGCATCTCACCTTGTGCAAAGTTTCACGACAGGGTCGTCAGCAAATACCATGGGGCCATGGAGTTCCTCTACAACGTCTTCGTCGCGCTGCACTTCATCGGGTGGGCCATCGTGCTCGGTGGCTACCTCGCGTCCCTGCGCTCGCCGGGCCTGTACAAGGGCGTGTTCCACGGGGCGCTCACCGCGCTCGTCGCGGGGATCGCCATGGTCGGGATCGGCGAGGCGTCGGTCTGGGGCGACGGCGGGCCGGACATGGCCAAGATCGGCGTCAAGCTGGTCGTCGCCCTCGTCATCGCCGTCCTCGCGTTCGTCGCCAAGCGCCAGGGGGCCAAGTCCTCCGACGGCGCCGTGGCGCCGGGCCTCAAGCACGCCATCGGCGGCCTGACCCTCGTCAACATCCTCGTCGCCGTGTTCTGGAACTGACCGCACCACCGGCACCCGGCCCGTCGACGCTCCGCGTCGGCGGGCCGTCGTCGTCTCGGGAGCGTTGACCCGCTTCTAGGTGCATGGTCCACTAGTCGCATGGTCCTTCGATACCTCGTCCTCGGGCTGCTCACGGTCCGGCCCATGACCGGCTACGACCTCAAGCGCGCGTTCGACACCTCCGTGCACCATTTCTGGGCCGCGGACCGCTCGCAGCTCTACCGCACGCTCGCGGCCCTGGTCGACGCGGGCCTCGCCGAGGTGGAGGTCGTGCCGCAGGAGAGCTACCCCGACCGCAAGGTCCACACGATCACCGCCGTGGGCCGCGCGGCGCTCCGCGACTGGCTCGCCGCGCCGCTCGAGCCGGAGGACGCGCGCGAGCCCTTCCTCGGGCGGCTGTTCTTCGCCGACCAGCTCGACGACGCGGGCGTCGCGGAGCTCCTCGCGTCCCGCCGCGCGCAGGCGGAGGAGGCGGTCGCGGCGCTCACCGCCGAGCAGGAGCGCGTCGCCGCCGTCCTCGCCGACGGCGGTCCCGACGCCGACCGCGTCCGCGGCACCCGTGGGCTCGCCCTGCGCCTCGCGACGCTCCGCCACGGCCTCGCGCACGCCCGGACCGAGCTCGCGTGGCTCGACGAGACCGAGCGGCAGGTGCTCCCGTGACCACGCCGGACGCCGTCGGGCGCCACCCTGCGACGCCGCCCGACGGGACGGGGCCGGGCGCCGCCACCGTCGTCCTCCTGCACGGCGGCAACGTCGCGTCGTGGATGTGGGAGCCGCAGGTCGAGCACCTCGCCGACCTCGACGTCCGGACGCCCGACCTGCCCGGCTTCGGGTCCCGCGCGGCCGAGGACGTCGTGTCGCTCGACGCCACCGCCGACGACGTGGCCGCCCTCGTCGCGGCTCTGCCGGCGGGCCGGGCCGTGCACCTCGTCGGGCTGTCGTACGGCGGGATCGTCGCCCTCCGGGTCGCGGCACGGCACCCCGGGCTCGTGCGCTCCGTCCTCGCGTCCGGCGCGGCGGTCGACGGCGTGCCGGGGCTCGCCGGCGCCGTCGGGCGCGCGCAGCTCAGGGTGTGGGACCGGCGCTGGTACTGGGAGGCTCAGGCGCGAGCCTTCCGCCTCCCCGCCGACGCGCGCGACCCCTTCGTCCGGTCCGGCCTCGCGATCCGCCGCGACAACATGGCCCGCACCCTGCGCGACGTCTACGGCGGACGGCGGCGCGGCAACCGTGCAGGCGGCTCCGCCCCGCGCCTCGCCCGCCCCGCGCCCGCCGACCCACCCCCCGCCCGCCCCCCCCC
>NZ_DLSO01000026.1:0-35938 GCF_002500165.1 Gordonia sp. UBA7860
CGGCCTGCAGCGCGGCGACGACCTTCGCGGTGTTCGCGGCGTTGGGAACCAGGAACACTTCGTCGTCGGAGACGAGGTAGGCGATGAGGTCGTCGACCACTCCCCCGGACTCGTTGCAGCACAGTGTGTACTGCGCCTTGCCCGCGTGGATCTTCCCGAGGTCGTTCGTGAGTGTCGAGTTGACGAAATCTGCTGCGCCAGAACCCTTCACGAGCGCCTTGCCGAGATGACTCACATCGAAGATCCCGACGGCCTCGCGAACGGCGTTGTGTTCCGCGACGGTGCCCGCATATGAGACGGGCATGTGCCATCCACCGAATTCGGCGAAGGTGGCACCGAGTGCGTAGTGGCGGTCGGCGATGGGTCCGGCGAGCAATTCGGTCATGCGGGCAGATTACCGATCCACGTCGAGCCCGCGCACCTCGCACGACACGACGGCCGACTCAAGGGACGCCATAGCCCTGCACGCCCTCGACCGTCCGCAGATCGAAGTGGTCGACCGTGATCCCCTGCGCTTCGGCACCGCCCACCGTCGTCACGACGTTGCCGTCACGCGCGACGACGATGTTCGTGTGCTGACGAAAGTGACTGGGCTTGTCGTAGAGCACGATGTCGCCCGCGGCGGGCACCCGCGAGGCCGCACGCCACCGCCCGCTCGCGTGCAGATAATCGGTCAGCGTCGCGACGCCGGGGATTCGCCATGATCCGGAGATCGGATTGTCAAACGGCACACCGGCTTTGCGCATCACCGTGCTGACGAAGTCGGCGCACCACGATTCGTCGACTCCCTCGGAGTACGTCGTGCCCGCCGCGTTGCGGTCGTACTCGGAGTGCACGACGTCGACGATCCGCGCGCGCACCGGGTCCGCTCCGCTGGTGTCGACCGCGGGGAACGCCTGCCGTGACGAACCCACGCCGACCTTCGCGTCGGCACGCGAGAGCGGATCGTCGTCGCCGGAAGCGGCGCGTAGTCCGACCACCGCCCCGGCAACGATCACCACCACGACCACCGCGACGAACCACCATCGACGACGACGTGTGGCAACCCCGGCCGTCGCGCGCTGCCCGGTGCGCCTCGTCGTACCCACGCTCATCGGGTCACTCTAAGCAGGGTTGCCGGTGTCGGACCCGCTCTGGGGAGATCGTGTCGGTCCGCGGAATGACGTGGCAGAGTTGAGCGGGTGAGTAAGAACGAGAGCGTCGACCGGACACGCGGTCCCAAGATCCAACTGGCAACCTCCCTCGACAAGAACGACGAGGTGCTCGTCATCGGGCTCGTATCACCCGAGAGTCCCAACCCCGAGGACCCGAACTCCAAAAACACAGACTCCAAGGACACGGACTTCGACGCGGCGCCCACCCTGTTCATCGGCGACGGGCTCCTCGACGACGCGCAGGCGTCGGCCGTCAGCGATGCGCTCGTCGCGGTCGGCGCCAGCGGCGCACACGGTGATGTGGCCACCGTTCCCGCACCTGAGTCGCTCGGCGTCGACGCCGTGGTGGCCGTCGGCCTCGGCTCGTCCGACGACGTCGAGAATCCCGAGAAGCTCCGCCAGGCCGCGGGCATCGTGGCCCGTGCACTGAACGGTCGCGAGCGAGTCGCCACCACTCTCGCCGCCGGAGGCATCGAGCCCGTCGCCGAGGGCTTCTTCCTCGGCGCATACCGGTTCGACGAATTCCGTTCCGCCAAAACGCTTCCCACAAAGACTCCGCCGACCACGGTGCGCCTGCTCGTCGAGAACACCGGCAAAACCGCCACCGCGCAACTCGACCACGCCGTCGCCGTCGCTGATGCCACCGCGATCGCCCGCGACTTCGTCAACACCCCGCCGAGCCACCTCTACCCGGAAGAGTTCGCCGAGCGCGCACGCTATCTCGGTAGCAAAGTCGGCTTGAAGGTCGAGATCCTCGACGACACGGAGCTGGAGAAGGGCGGGTACGGCGGCATCATCGGCGTCGGCAAGGGCAGTTCACGCCTGCCGCGACTGGTCCGGCTGACGCACACGGGAAAGAAGGACGCCAAAAAGGTGGCCCTCGTCGGCAAGGGGATCACCTTCGACACCGGCGGCATCTCGATCAAACCCGCAGCCAACATGGATCACATGACCTCCGACATGGGAGGTGCCGCCGCCGTCATCGCGGCCACCATCCTGGCCGCTCGCCTCGACGTCGACGTCTCGGTCACTGCGACCGTGCCGATGGCCGAGAACATGCCGTCGGGTACCGCGCAGCGCCCCGGCGACGTACTCACCCAGTACGGCGGAACCACCGTCGAGGTCTTGAACACCGACGCCGAGGGCCGCCTGGTCCTTGCCGACGCGATCGTGCGCGCATGCGAGGACGAACCCGACTACCTCATCGACACCGCGACGCTCACCGGCGCCCAGATGGTCGCACTCGGGGCACGTACACCGGGTGTGATGGGCACCGAGGAGTTCCGCGACCGCGTCGCCGAACTCTCGCAGGAAGTCGGCGAGAACGCGTGGCCGATGCCGCTCGCCGCGGAGCTACGCGCCGACCTGAAGTCGCGAGTGGCCGACCTCGCCAACGTCACCAACCACCGCAACGGCGGCATGCTCGCCGCGGGCCTGTACCTGAAGGAGTTCGTCGCCGACGGCGTGCAGTGGGCCCACATCGACGTCGCCGGACCGGCTTTCAACTCCGGAGCGCCGTGGGGTTACACCCCCAAGGGCGGAACCGGCGTCCCGGTCCGCACCATCGCGCGCGTGATCGAGGACATCGCCGAGAACGGCTGAGCGCACCCCTATCCGCCACCGTCCCCGACTCGCCAACGCAGTTGCGTCGACACGCCACATGGCGCGGGCCGGTGGCGGGTAGGGTTTAGCGCGTGGGCATCGGCCACCCGCCGACGCCCGTGTCCCGGAGGCGCACACACCACCGCGACAGACCACACATAACCCAGACACGTATGTCGAGTCGAGGAGTCAACAACGATGGCCTTCTCCGTCCAGATGCCAGCCCTTGGTGAAAGCGTCACCGAAGGAACAGTCACGCGGTGGCTGAAGGAGGAGGGAGACACCGTCGAGGCCGACGAGCCATTGCTCGAAGTCTCCACCGACAAGGTCGACACGGAAATCCCCGCTCCGACATCAGGTGTGCTGACGAAGATCGTCGCCCATGAAGACGACGTCGTCGAGATCGGCGGCGAACTGGCAGTCATCGGCGAGGCGGGCGAGGAAGCACCGTCGGATGATTCCGATTCGTCGGGCGATTCCGATTCGGCTGCCGGCACCGAGCCCGAGCAGGCCGCAGAACCAGAGCAGGAGCCCGAGGCGCCGTCAACCGACGCCGACGCCCCCGCCGAGAAGCCCGTCGCGCAGGCGGCGCCGAGCGGATCGACATCCGGAACCGATGTCCTCATGCCGGAGCTCGGTGAGTCGGTCACCGAAGGCACCGTCACCAACTGGCTCAAGCAGGTCGGCGACGAGGTCGCCGAAGATGAGCCGCTTCTCGAGGTCTCCACCGACAAGGTCGACACCGAGATCCCGTCTCCTGTCGCGGGCACACTGATCGAGATCGTCGCCAACGAAGACGATGTCGTCGAGATCGGCGGCAAGCTCGCGGTCATCGGCGACAAGTCCGCGGCCGGCGCAACTCCCGAGCCCGAACCCGAGCCGGAGCCCGAGCCCGCCAAGGCAGAGTCCGAGCCCGAACCGGAGCCAGAGCCTGAGCCTGAAAAGGCTGCTCCGGAACCCGAGCCCGCCAAGGCCAGCACCGCCCCCGCGGCCAAGGAACCCTCCGATCCACCGACCGTCGAATCCACGCCGTACGTGACCCCACTGGTCCGTAAGTTGGCCTCCGACAACGACATCGACCTCAACTCCATCAAGGGCACCGGTGTCGGAGGCCGTATCCGCAAGCAGGACGTGCTCGCGGCGGCAGAGGCCAAGAAGGCTCCCGCACCCGCTGCTGCTCCTGCCGCGTCGTCGACGCCGGCTGCTGCCGCGGCGTCGAGCCCGTCGGGCCACGGACCCGAGGTCCGCCCCGAGCTAGCCAAGCTGCGTGGAACCACGCAGAAGATCAACCGCATCCGGCAGATCACGGCGAAGAAGACGCGCGAGTCCCTACAGGAGAGCGCACAGCTGACCCAGGTCTTCGAGATCGACATGTCGAAGGTCGCGACCCTGCGCAAGGCTGCCAAGGAGTCGTTCAAGGCGGCCGAGGGTGTGAACCTCACCTACCTGCCGTTCATCGCGAAGGCCGTCGTCGAGGCGCTCAAGGCGCACCCGAACGTCAACGCGTCGATCGACGAGGAGAAGAAGGAGATCACCTACTACGACAAGGTGCATCTCGGAATCGCCGTCGACACCGAGAACGGACTGCTGTCCCCGGTGATCCACAACGCCGACGACCTCTCGCTCGCCGGTTTGGCGCGTGCCATCGCCGACATCGCGGCACGCGCTCGCTCGAACGGCCTCAAGCCCGACGAGCTCGCGGGTGGCACGTTCACCATCACCAACATCGGCAGCCAGGGCGCGCTCTTCGACACACCGATCCTCGTTCCGCCGCAGGCAGCGATGCTCGGCACGGGCGCGATCGTCAAGCGTCCGGTCGTGATCACCGGCGACGACGGTTCGGAGTCGATCGCGGTCCGCTCGATGTCGTTCTTCCCGCTGACCTACGATCACCGCCTCATCGACGGCGCCGACGCGGGCCGCTTCCTGACGACCATCAAGAAGCGCCTCGAAGAGGGCGAGTTCGCAGCGGAACTCGGGCTGTAAGGCTCGCATGCTGATTGCCGTCGCGGGTTCCCACGGGCTGATCGGTTCGGCTCTGGTCACCTCGCTGACCGATGCCGGCCACACTGTCCGACGCCTGGTTCGTCACGAACCACTGTCCGACGACGAATTCGGTTGGGACCCCGAGACTCTCGGGGTCCCGGCCGAAGCCCTCGACGGTGTCGACGCCGTGGTCAGTCTCGGCGGGGTCGGGGTGGGCAACCAGTTGTGGACGGGTCGGTTCAAACAGGAGCTGCGCGACACCCGGATCACTCCGACCGAGGTGATCGCCGAAGCCGTGCGGAAGGCGGGAGTCCCCACCTTTCTCAGCGCCAGTGCGTCGGGCTACTACGGCGACACCGGCGAACACGCGGCGATCGAGTCCGACGGCCCGGGAAGCGGTTTCCTCGCCGACCTCGTCGTCGACTGGGAGGACGCAGCGGTGCGCAACGCGGGCGAGAACACTCGCGTCGTGTTGTTGCGCACAGCTCCGGTGCTCTCCGGCTCCGGCGGGCTGCTCGGCAAGCTGCGGCCTCTGTTCAAACTCGGCCTCGGCGGCACCATCGGGAGTGGGCGCCAATACTTTTCGTGGATCACGCTTGTCGACGAGATCCGCGCCATCGAGTTTCTCCTCTCGTCGACGATCAGTGGACCGGTGAACCTCGCGGCTCCCGGCGCAGTACCGTTCGCCGACTTCGTGTCGGCGTTCGGTCGGGCCGTGCACCGTCCGACACTCGCGCGAGTGCCCGGTTTTGCCGCGAAGCTCGTGGGCGGCGAGATGGCGCAGGAAATGATTCTGTTCAGTCAGCGCGTTGCACCAGGAGTGCTCAGCGACAACGACTTCACCTTCACCCACCCGGACATCGACTCCGGACTGGCCTACGCGAATCGGTAGGGCTCCCCATGCCACGCGAATCCATCCGTACGGATTCTGAGACTCCTTTCGA
The DNA here is from genome assembly GCF_002500165.1 of Gordonia sp. UBA7860. NCBI lineage: Bacteria > Bacillati > Actinomycetota > Actinomycetes > Mycobacteriales > Gordoniaceae > Gordonia > Gordonia sp. UBA7860. Next base: position 5,687 of record NZ_DLSO01000026.1, read on the forward strand.
GGTACGCACCCTCGGCGTCGTCGACTATCAAGACGCGTACGAGACCCAACACGCACTCGCTGCCGAGCGTGCCGACGGCACGCTCGACCACGACCTCCTCCTGTTACTCGAACACCCCTCCACGTACACGGCGGGCAAACGCACTGAGCCGTCCGACCTGCCGACGAACGGCGCGAGCGTCGTCGACGTCGACCGCGGTGGGCGCATCACCTGGCACGGCCCCGGCCAGCTCGTGGGCTACCCGATCGTCGCTCTCGCGCAGCCGCTCGACGTCGTCGACTACGTACGACGCATCGAGTCGGCGCTGATCGCGGTCTGTGCGCGGTTCGGCGTCACCGCCGGACGCGTCGACGGCCGGTCGGGAGTGTGGGTCAGCGACGACGCGGGCGAACGCAAACTCGGCCAGATCGGTATCCGCGTGGCGCGCGGAATCACCCTGCACGGGTTCGCACTCAACGTGAACCCCGACATGAGCGCATTCGACGCCATCGTCCCCTGCGGCATCGCCGACGCCGGCGTCACCTCGCTCGCGCTGGAAGCGGGCCACGAGATCACCGTCGACGAAGTGCTCGTCGACGTCGTCGACGCGGTGCGCTCGGCGTTCGACCACCGCGACGTCGGCGCCGATGTGATCGGTGTAACGGACCCGCAGTCGACCGTCGAGCCGGGCGTAGCATCGGTGCGGTGACCGTGTCTGATTCACAAGCCTCCACACCCACCGCCCCCGACGGCCGCAAGCTGCTGCGTCTCGAGGTCCGCAACGCGCAGACCCCGATCGAACGCAAACCCAAGTGGATCAAGACGCGCGCGACGATGGGCCCCGAATATTCGGAGCTCAAGGGACTCGTGAAACGCGAAGGGCTGCACACGGTCTGCGAAGAAGCGGGATGCCCCAACATCTACGAGTGCTGGGAAGACCGCGAGGCCACCTTCCTGATCGGTGGCGAACAGTGCACCCGACGCTGCGACTTCTGCCAGATCGACACCGGTAAGCCGGCAGAACTCGACCGCGACGAACCCCGCCGCGTTGCCGAGAGTGTGCAGGCGATGGGCCTGCGGTACTCGACGATAACCGGCGTCGCACGCGACGACCTCCCCGACGAGGGCGCCTGGCTCTACGCCGAGACCGTGCGAGCCATCCACCGCCTCAACCCCGGCACCGGCGTCGAGAACCTGATCCCCGATTTCCACGCCAAGCCCGAGCTCCTCGACGAGGTATTCGACGCACGTCCCGAGGTGCTGGCACACAATCTCGAGACCGTCCCCCGCATCTTCAAGCGCATCCGGCCCGCGTTCCGGTACGAGCGCTCCCTCGACGTCCTCACCCAGGCTCGCGATTTCGGGCTCGTCACCAAGTCGAATCTGATCCTCGGCATGGGTGAGACGCCCGAAGAGGTCCGCGAGTCCATCGTCGACCTACACGAGGCGGGCTGCGACATCCTCACCATCACGCAGTACCTGCGCCCCTCGCCGCGGCACCATCCCGTCGAGCGGTGGGTGAAGCCGGAGGAGTTCGTCGAGCATTCCGACTTCGCGCGCGAGGTCGGATTCGCCGGTGTGATGGCCGGACCGCTGGTCCGCTCGTCGTACCGCGCCGGGCGACTCTACGCGCAGGCGATGGCTCACCACAACCGCGAAATCCCCGCCGCGATGGCTCATCTCGCCACCGAGGGGTCGGCGAGCCAGGAAGCGTCGAGCGTCCTCTCCCGCCTCGCGCACTGATTTCCGACGAGCGCCCACCCCGTCAGCGCCGCAAACGCCGACGCCTGAGTGCTCGGCCAACCCCCGGCGTGCCGGTCGGTGGTCGGACGTATCCTAGAGGGCATGGCAAAGGCGTCTGCAGCAAGCAAAGAGGAAAAGGCCGCGGCGAAAAAGGCTCGTCGTAAGGCCTCGCGCGAGCGTTACACGCAGCTCTGGCAGGCGTTCCAGATGCAGCGTAAAGAAGACAAGCGGCTCATCCCGTACATGGTCGGCGTCTTCCTGCTGGTCGTCGCGGTGTTCGTCGTTCTCGGTCTCGTGCTCGGTAGCCCGTGGCTGTTCATCCCGGTCGGCGTCATCCTCGGACTGCTCGCCGCGTTCGTGCTGTTCGGGCGTCGTGTCCAGAAGACCGTGTACACGCGTGCCGAGGGGCAACCCGGCGCGGCCGGTTGGGCGTTGGGCAACATGCGCGGACAGTGGCGGGTCAGCCAGGCCGTCGCGGGCACCAGCCATCTCGACGCCGTGCATCGCGTGATCGGCAAGCCCGGCGTGATCCTGGTCGCCGAGGGTTCTCCCACACGGGTGCGCTCGCTGCTGGCACAGGAGAAGAAGAAGGCTGCACGCGTCGTCGGCGACACCCCCATCTACGAGGTGTACGTCGGCAACGACGACGACCAGGTACCGCTTTCCAAGCTCGAACGCCACCTCAACAAGCTGCCCCGCAACATCGACGGCAAGCGCATCGACGCCCTCGAAGGGCGGCTCAGCGCGTTGAGCAGCCGCGGCTCCGGACCCGCGATGCCGAAGGGCCCGCTGCCCGCGAACGCGAAGACGCGAAGCATGCAGCGCACCGCGCGTCGTCGTAGCTGAGGCGGTCCGCACCACCACCATGCACTGCTGTTCGAGGCAAAGGTGTCGGGCAAGACCGTGTCCGGTTGCGACTTCCTCCGCCTCGACGACGACGGCAGAATCGTCGACTTCACGGTGATGGTGCGGCCACTGTCAGCGGCAGTCGCACTGTCCGAGGCGATGGGCGCCCAGTTCGATCGGATTCGCAACAGGCGACGGCAGAGCTCAGCGACTCCTGATCATCGCCGTGCCGGTCGCGCGATCATGCAGCGCGCGGCCGTTGTAGTCGTTCATGAGCGCGGGCACGATGAACACGATGAGCACCTGGCGCGCCAGCGCACGGATCGGGCCCACTGCCGCGAAGTGCTCGGAGCCGCTGACCTCCGCGGAGGTGCGATCGGGGCCGTAGTCGACGCGGGCCACCCGTGTACCCACGGCGAATTGCCCCGGCGTGAAGCCGAACAACGTCACCGTGACGACACCGACGACAAACCACACCGCCAGGATGACCGTGCCCATGTCGGGTGAACCGAAGCGGACGAACAACAACGAGAGTCCACCCGCGATCAGCCAGTCGACCATCAATCCGGCGACGCGATGCCAGCCACCCGCGAGCGAACCCGGACCGGTCTCGGGAAGCCCGAGGTCGGCGCCACGGTATTCGACGTCGACGTCCTGGCCGGCCTGCGGCCCCGACAGCCATGATCCGGTAGCGCGACCCATCGCAGGCACCCTCTCTCCTCGTCCGCCGACGGGGTGAACCCCGCCGGAATTTACGCCCGACGAGCGGTGCAGCGCGCTCGTCTCTGCACGTCAGTGTATGCCCCGCACAGGAGAAGACCGGCAGCCCCGCACACGACGGCACCGGCGCTCACCGTCGAGCATCGGTACGCATGGTCGACGAGTGGTCAGATTCACCACGCGCGCAAGGCCGGAATCAGGAATAGTTATGGTGTCCCACGTCCGCGGTGTGTAACACAGGAGAAACACGTCCTTGACGCGCGGGCAACGTCCGATCCATACGGTCTGAGCTGAGATCCGCTGCTGTCTCTCGGTGGCGGACGAGCGTGTCGGGTGACCGTCTCGTGGCCACCCGCCGGCGAAATAGTGAAGGAGTCACCGCACGGTGTACAGCAGCAAAGAAGAACTACTCGAGGGCATCAAGAAGGAAGGTGTCGAGTACGTCGACATCCGATTCTGCGACCTGCCCGGCGTGATGCAGCACTTCTCCATCCCGGCGACGGCGTTCGACGAGAGCGTCTTCGAAGACGGCCTCGCCTTCGATGGTTCGTCTGTCAGAGGATTCCAGTCCATCAACGAGTCGGACATGATGCTGCTGCCCGACCCGGCAACTGCTCAGATCGATCCCTTCCGCAAGGCCAAGACGATGAACGTCAGCTTCTTCGTCCACGACCCGTTCACTCGTGAGGCCTACAGCCGCGACCCGCGTAACGTCGCCCGTAAGGCCGAGGACTACCTGGCCTCCACCGGCATCGCCGACACCTGCTTCTTCGGTGCAGAGGCCGAGTTCTACATCTTCGACGGCGTGTCCTACGGCTCGGAGATGAACGGCACGTACTACGAGGTCGAGTCCGAGTCGGGCTGGTGGAATGCCGGTTCGCCCGTCGACCCCGACGGTTCGCCGAACCTCGGCTACAAGGTGCGCCCCAAGGGCGGCTACTTCCCGGTGGCGCCGTACGACCACTACGTCGATCTGCGCGACGAGATGTCGACCAACCTGACCAACGCGGGCTTCGAGCTCGAGCGTGGCCACCACGAGGTGGGCACCGGCGGCCAGGCCGAGATCAACTACAAGTTCAACACGCTGCTCCACGCAGCCGATGACGTGCTGCTGTTCAAGTACATCATCAAGAACACCGCATGGGCGAACGGCAAGTCGGTGACCTTCATGCCGAAGCCGCTCTTCGGAGACAACGGCTCGGGCATGCATGCTCACCAGTCGCTGTGGAAGGACGGCAAGCCGCTGTTCCACGACGAGGCCGGTTACGCGGGCCTGTCGGATCTGGCTCGCTACTACATCGGCGGCATCCTGCACCACGCTCCGTCGCTGCTGGCGTTCACCAACCCGACCGTCAACTCCTACAAGCGTCTGGTGCCGGGCTACGAGGCTCCGATCAACCTGGTCTACAGCCAGCGCAACCGGTCGGCCTGTGTGCGTATCCCGATCACGGGCAACAACCCGAAGGCCAAGCGCCTCGAGTTCCGCTGCCCCGACAGCTCGGGCAACCCGTACCTCGCCTTCGCCGCGATGATGATGGCCGGACTCGACGGCATCAAGAACAAGATCGAGCCGCACGAGCCCGTCGACAAGGATCTCTACGAGCTTCCTCCCGAGGAGGCCAAGAGCATCCCGCAGGCACCGACCTCGCTGAGCGCCGTCATCGACAAGCTCGAAGAGGATCACGAATACCTCACCGCCGGTGGAGTGTTCACCGAGGACCTGATCGAGACCTGGATCGCGCTCAAGCGTGAGAACGAGATCGAGCCGGTTCAGATCCGCCCGCACCCCTACGAGTTCGCGCTGTACTACGACTGCTGAGTCTTTTTTGGCTCTGACCTGCGGGTGATGCTCTACCCGTCCGCAGATCGTCCGCAGTTCTCCGAGTCGGCCCGCTCCGTGATCACCTTTCCGATCGCCGAGCGGGTCGACTCGTCTGCGTCGGGCCATAGGTGGCCGTAAGTGTCGAGTGTGGTGCGGGCGGACGCGTGCCGCATCCGCGCCTGGATCGTCTTGATGTCAGCGCCCGACGCGATGAGCAGTGACGCGAGGTAGTGGCGGAGGTCGTGGAAGCTGAACCCGTCGGGTAGACCGTCAACCTTGGCGCGGGCGTCGCGGAACGCCCGCTCGATCGTCCACGGTCCCGCGTGGTCGGTGCCGAGCCCGTTCGTCACGACCATTCCGCTCGCGCTCGGATAGCGGCGCACCGATTCCGAGAGCATCACCACGAGGTCCTGCGGAATCGGGATCGGCTGACTACTCCCCTCTGTCTTGAGTTCCTCGCCCCCGAACTGCTGGACCGGCAGAACGACACCGCGCATGAAGTCGACATCTTCGACGCGGAGACCCGCTGCCTCCGACACGCGCAGGCCGACGAACGCGCCCAGGAGGACAGCGACACGCATGTGGTCGTCGATCGCATCGTGTAGCGCCCACACCTGTTCGGTCGTCGCTACGTAGGGCTTCTGCTTGCCGGCGCGCGGCGAGGTCCGCCTCGAGCATGGGTTGCGGCCGAGGACGCCGTCGTGGACCGCGTCGGAGAGGATCTGCGAGAGCCGTGAGTGCAGCGCGTAGACGTAGCTCGCTTCCATCTCCGCGGCCTGCAGCTTCGCCACCCACGCCTTGACGAGTGATGGTCGGATCGCCGCGAGCTGCATGTCGCCGAACTCGGCCGTGATGTGCTTGATGTGGGTGCGGGCCTGCCGGACGGTCGACTCGCGGTTGACCTTGTAGCCCTCGATCCAGAGGTCGCACCAGCCCTGCACAGTGAGCGCGGCGTCGCGTGGCGCGACGTGCGTGCCACCGACGAGCGCCGCGGCCTGCGCATCAAGCCAGCCTTGCGCGTCGGCCTTCCGCGCGAACCCCTTGGCGTGTTCCTGACCGCGGTCGTCGACGTAGCGGGCCCGCCACCGACTCCCCTTCCCGTGGGCAGCCGACGGGACGCGCGTTTCGTTTCCGGCTTCGTCACGGACCGTCTTGGTCCAACGATCCTCGACGCCGGACCGACGGTTACGACGCTGAGTCATCAGAACGGCGCCTCCCCGTCTTGGTCGTAACGGCTTCTCGCCGCTCGTGCGATGTCTTGCTCGTCCTCTCCGAGCGCCGAGTTCATTGCATCGACAGCCTCTTGCGAGAAGTGGTCGCGAGCGGCTTCGAGCGCTTGTTCTCGAGCGAGTCCGCCCCACGGATCATCTCCGATCCCAAGCGCCGACCGCAGCCCGTCAACCGACAACAGCCAATCCACCAAGGACTGAACAGCATTCGATCGCTTCTCCCTGACCTGCCTGTGAGCCTCCACGATGGCTGCCACTTCGGTTGCTACCGCCGACTCTTGCATCAGCACGTTTACCGATACGCCAAGGATCTTCGAAAGCGCTTCCGCCTCACCAAGTTTGACCTCTCTTGAGCCGCTCTCGACCTTGTACACCGTGGCCTGATGCCAGCTATATCCCGCGCGGGACATGCGCTCCGCCAACTGCTCCTGAGAGATTCGCTGCTGCTCACGCACGGCCTTGAGGTTGGCCGCGAAAGTCGATTCGACGGTGGGTTTGTCGTCACTCATTCCAACACGCTAAACCGTGGCAGCTTGACACGCCAACGCCGTCGTGGATTAATCGATTATGTATTAGCCAACAAATCCAGAAGGGATTGAGCAATGCCTCGCGACTCACTCAGCCAACTCGACCCGCCGCCTACAGACGACCAGATCCTTACGACCAAGCAGGTCGTCGAGGTGTTTCCGTTCTTGAATGAGAGCACGTTGCGCTACTGGCGCATGAATGACACCGGGCCCGCCTCGTTCTCACTACGTGGACGAGTTCTGTACCGGCTCAGCGAGATTCAGCGCTGGATCGCCGCTGAGGAGGCCAAGTCGACACGCGGTGGCGCGGCGTGAACCGCTACCAGCAGCTTGAGGACAACGCCGACGCGGGTCTCGGCGCCGCCGAGCTTGGCACCATGCGGCTGACACGGCCGTGTGAGCGCGTCGAGCACGCGCAAGCGGTCCTCGACCACCGCGCCGACGCCGCCTGGGCTGCGATGGACCAGGCACGCGGCACAGATCAGTTCGAGCAGCTACGCGACGCCGCATTCGCCGCGAAAGACGCCGCGGACAACCACGCCCGCGCAACGAGAAAGCCCCCGGTGCATCCGACCAAGAACGTCACCGAGGGCATCGAATCCATCCCCACGAGAGGACTGAACTCATGACCAACTCTACAACCGCAGCCCCACCGATCGAACTGCCCGACGACGACCTCAGCCGCGATGTCCTGCTGGACTCGTTGGCGCACGTCGAACCGTGCGACCTCGACGATCTCCTCGCGCTCGCCGAACTCGTCGGCGACGTCGCCGACGGCCGCCTCGAGCTGCAGACGGTGGTGGTCTAGATGATCGAGACGAACGATTCGCAGACGGTCCTGCGGTGTGAACACTGCGACGCGGAGGCCACCATCATTGCCGGACCGGGCGATGACGGGTGGATCGACGACACCATGTCTGACTGGGATGAAGCGCACGAACGCTGTGGGCAACCCGCCGGGTTGACGAACTGGCAGCACCTGGTCTCCGCGGGGAAGTCTCAGACGCTGATCCAGCATGGTGGCGACCTCGCGCGGATGATGCCGTTCCCGCGGCCAGTGTGGGCTGATCCTGACCGCGACCAGATTGGTACCAGCCTCCCCGGAAGTTGCTACCGCTCGGCTATCGCATCTGTCCCGGCGACGCACGCGCGAGGTTGGCTCGACGACGACTGGGTGACCGCTCGCGTCGATGTCGCAGCCAAGCAGTACGGCAACGGTTTTGCGATGGTCGGACTCACGATTGCGAAGCCCGCAACTGCGGGCGCGGACGTCGGACTGTCGCTGACGCCCGACGAGGCGCGGCAGCTCTCGGATGTGCTCCGTGCGGCGGCCGACCTGGCGGTGTCGACGTAGATGTTGGGCGACATCGATTACCCGGCAACCCGGTCCGCGATCGTGCGGGCCGGGTTGCTGGTGCCCTCTCCACAGTTCGCCACCGCCGACTGGTTGGCCCTGCAGCCGACTGACCCGCAGTGGTTGGCGTCGATTGCCCGCGCCGCGCTCGCCTGGGCTCACGAGACCGACCAGTTGCCCACGACCCTCGCCGAACAGCTCCGGTCCGACGACGACCTCGCGCGCGAACGACTCAAGACGGTGGCCACCGACTTGTCCGCGGCCGCCGACTGGGCCGCCGAGGCGCGTCGGCTCCGCAACCGTGCCGAGTGGGACCGCGACCACCCTGATCTACAACGGAGGAAGAAGCCCGCATGACAGACCGATTGATCGATTCACCGCGCGCGCCGATGCGAGTGGCCCGGCATATCGCCGATGACCGCTACCAGCGTGAGGGGCTCCGCACACTGGTGCAGCACCGTGGCTCGTTCCTGCGTTGGGATGGCCCGCAGTGGGTCGAGGTCGAGGAGAACGAGTTACGCGCCGCCCTATACGGGGTTCTCGACGGCGCGAGCTTTCTCGACGCCAAGGGTGAGGAGCAGCCGTGGAACCCGAATCGCCGCTCGGTCAGCGACGTGGCTGACGCTCTGCGCGCGCTGAGCCATCTGCCCGAGCATGTCGGCGCGCCCGGGTGGATGCCCACCGCACCAACCGTGCTGACCCGTCACCAGCCCGGCGAGATCGTGTCGGTGACCAACGGGCTGCTCGACGTCCGCACCCGCGACCTGCTCGAGCACACCCCGAACTTCTTCACCCAGGTGTCGGTGCCGTTCGACTACCACCCCGACGCCGCCACGCCCCGCGAGTGGCTGAGGTTCCTGCACTCTGTGTGGGGCGAGGACGTCCAGGCGATCGCCGCGCTCCAGCAGTGGTTCGGCTACATCCTGTCCGGCCGGACCGACCAACAGAAGATCCTCCTTCTCGTCGGTCCGACCCGATCCGGCAAGGGCACAATCGCGCGTGTACTGGCCGCGTTGCTGGGACGCCGCAATGTCGCCGGCCCCACCCTCGCGTCCCTGGCGACCAACTTCGGTCTCGCTCCGCTGCTCGGCAAACCGTTGGCACTGGTCTCCGATGCCCGCCTCGGCGGCAGTGACGTCCACCAAGTTGTCGAACGGCTGCTGTCTATCTCGGGCGAGGACCTCTTGACCGTGGATCGAAAGTTCCGCGAGCCGTGGTCGGGCAAGCTCCCTGCCCGGTTCATGATCTTGTCAAACGAGCTACCCCGCTTCGGTGACGCCTCGGGTGCCATCTCCAACCGCATGATCGTGCTGACGATGCGTCGCTCGTTCCTCGGATCTGAAGACACCGGCCTGACCGGACGACTGCTGGCCGAGCTGCCCGGCATCCTCACGTGGGCGTTGGAAGGACTCGACCGTTTACACCGGCACGGCGAGTTCACCATGCCTGCCTCCTCGCTCGAATCCGCGCTCCTCCTGCAAGACCTCGTCTCACCGACTGCGGCGTTCATCCGCGAGCGTTGCGTCCGGCACACCGCCGCGCGGGTCCGAACCGACGATCTGTGGTCGGCCTGGACCGCCTGGTGCCGCGACACCGGCCGCCATCCCGGCACCCGGCAGAAATTCGGCGCCGATCTGCAGTCCGCGGCGCCGGAAGTCACCCGCCATCGATACCGCAGCGCGGGCGGTCAACGTGTGTACGACTATCTCGGCATCGCGCTGCGCGCCGACATCGATACCGACGATGATGACGACCCCGTTAGAGCCAGCAATGCCCAAACCTCGGGGACATCGGGGACAGCACCACAAAGCGCCAGTTCAGAGGCAGTTTTGAGCGTCCCGTCCCCGGGGACAGTATCAGGGACAGCCGATGATCCCGTCCCCAACGCCGTCCCTAACCGAAATGCAGATAACCGCAGGTCAGAAGCAGTGTCCCCAACCGTCCCCGGGATTTCAGCATTGTCGGCGCTAACTGGCATGTGCCACGTGTGCGGCGAACCGATGTCGCTGCGCACTGACCGCGAATCCGGGCGCCACGAGTCCTGCGCCCACCCACCCAGAGAGCACCCACGCAAAGTGAAAGCTGCCACCGTGAGGAAGCCACGCCGTTGCGCCGAATGCACCATCGAACTCCCGGCCGCGCAGACCGGCGATCGGTGCGAAGAATGCGCCGACGGGCCACCACGCCCGACCGAGCAAGCACCCAAGCAACGACGCACCGTACCGGTCTACAGCGAAAACCTCCGCGTCAACCGCGACAGAGCAGTCGGTCACCGCGGCGGAGCGGTACGGCCGTGACCGACTCCGACGAGCACATGCAGATCATCGACAACGCAACCCGTGTCGACCTCGCGCCCTACGGGCTACCCGGCATCGAGGCGGCCGAAGCCATCGACACCTCCGGTCACCGCCGCGCCTGGCTCGTCGTCAGCGACGAACTCGGCAACCACGACGCCGACCTCGGCAACCCATGGCCTCCGCACGAGTACCTCGGACGTCTGCCCCGTGAGATCCGCGACCGCATCTGGGACCTCCACTGCAACCGCCGCACCACGTCCGGCCGACCCTGCAGATCACGCGTCGCCGAACCAGGAGCCGCCTGCATGTGGCACCAAGACCAACAGGAGACCGCACCGTGAGGCTCCATGGATTCTCCGCCGAGTTTCGGGTGCGCCGGGTCAATGACCGCGTCCAGGTGCGGTGCGGATCGGTGCTGCTGTCGGTCTCCGCCGACCAGCTCCACGACGCCGCCGAGCAACTACCAACCGAGGAGAACCAGTGAGCCACAATCAACCTCGGCGTGACCGTCCGCATGTGTGTCGCCGCTGCGGTGGACCGTGCCGCGTATCGGCCGGCTCGCAGCACGGCTGGACCTGTCGAGCCTGCCTCGAGCAGTACGTCGCCAAGCAACGGGATCCGCAATGACAACTCCCGAGCGTGATCCTCGCGTGGTGCGCCGCGAACTGCGCATCGACCGCGCCGTCATCGGCCTCGTGTTGCACGGTTGCCGCGGCGATGTCGTCGGCTTCAACAGTGCCGCAACCGAACTCGCGCTCGTCGAGAACGTGGCTCTCGACGAACTGTGGCGGCCCCTGCTGTGGGCGCTGTCGCGGCTTCCCCGCGGCGCTGACGAACCGACCAGACTCCTCGACCACTTGGCGGTGCTCTACGCGGTCCGCGATGCTGACGAGGAAACCCGATGATCGAGCCTGTCGCGGGTGTGATGCTCGGCGTCGACGACGCGACCGAGCTGCTACGCGTCATCGCCGCCTACGAGCAGGTCCTCGCCGAAACCAACCGCCAGGCCTCACCACGACTGCGCGCCGTCCGCGACCACCTGTCTCGCGCCGCATCTCGCGTTCCGACCCGCAACACGCACGCAGACGCGAGAAAACAAGCACCACAACCCGATTCGGGTGTAGACCACGCTCATGAACTGCTCGACACCGCACAGTCCGCCGCGATCCTCGGGATCACGGCCGACGCGGTCCGCGACCTCGCGCGCCGGAGGCGTCTACCGGCTCGAAAAGTCGGCGGCCGGTGGCTACTTGCGGCGGGTCCCGTTCTCGAACGCGCCGAGCACCGCCGCACCTGACGTCGAGGCACGACCGTGACCGACACGCGGGCTGAGTCGTGGTTCCACATCACGAACTCAGGTGCACATGCCGAGATCTCTCTGTTCGGCGACATCGGTCGCGGACGCGGACGGACAGTCGGCGCCCAAGCGTTCATCCGAGAGCTCAACGCGCTCGGCGATTCCACAGCCCTGACGGTCCGGATCAACAGTCCAGGCGGAGATGTCTTCGAAGCCATCGCGATCTACAACGCACTGCGCGCACGCCGCGGCAAGGTCACCTGCATCGTCGACGGCCTCGCAGCATCGGCCGCAAGCTTCATCGCAATGGCCGGAGACGAAGTCGTGATGCGTCCCAACACCGAAATGATGGTTCACGACGCGCTCATCGACGGCATGCGCGGAAACGCCGCAACCCTGCGAGACACCGCCGATCAACTCGAACGAGCCTCCAACAGCATCGCATCCATCTACGCCGAGAAAGCAGGTGGCACCGCCGACACCTGGCGGGCCGTCATGCGCACCGACACCTGGTACTCGGCAGAGTAAGCCGTAGCAGCAGGACTCGCCGACCGAGTCGACGCGATCCGCCCCAGGGCTGCACGCAACCCAGCGATCGCAGCTCACACCCCTGTCCACCGCACAACCGTGCTCGTAGCGGCCGCCCGACGGCGCCGCGCTCACCGAAAGTCGAGGTAACCATGTCCACCACCCTGCCCAATCCGCGCGTCTACGCCCCCGGCGGCGACATCACCGCCCAGGCGACCGCCGCCGTCACCGGACGCCGATTCGTCGCGATCTCCGCCAACCGCACCACCGACGGCACCCTCTCGGTCGCCCACCCCACCGCTGGGGCTCGCGCGTTCGGAGTCGCCAAGGCCGACGCCGCAGTCGGTGAACTCGTCGGAGTTGCCCGCGACGGCGTCGTCAAGGTCCGCGCCGGTGCCGCGCTCGCCGCCGGTGTCGACGTCGAAGTCGGAGCCAACGGCCAAGCCGTCACCCGAACCAGCGGCATCGCCGTCGGCTACACCCTCACCGCCGCCGCGTCGGGCACCGACGCCGAAATCGCCCTGCTCTGAGAGGAACCTGACCCATGCCATCTGCACTGATCCCCGAACTCAACGGCCGGCGCCTGTCTGTCGACGTCGCCCTCAAGGACCCGACGCGCATCCTGCGGGAACGCATCGCGAAACTCGCCGACGACCAACTGCTACTGCCGAAGTTCTTCCACCAGCTCGGCAAGCCCGTCGAGGGCGGCGGCATGCTCTACAGCGTGATCCAGGCATCCGACTTCTACACCAGCGACGTCGAAAAGCGCACGCCCGGAAACGAATACAAGATCGTCGAAGGTGTCGACCCCGACCCGCAACTCGCCGTCGTCGAGGACTGGGGCGGCAAATTCCAGATCACCGACGAACAGATCCGCCGCAACGACGTTAGCTATCTCGACCAGCAGACCACCCAGATCGCGAACACGATCGCCCGCAAAATCGACACCCGCGCCTACGCCGAACTGTCCGCCAAGGTCACCGGCTCCAACGTCGTGCCGATCGACGGCAACTGGGACAACCTCGTGTTCGTCGGAGCCGCCGACAACATCACCCCATCGGCTGACCGACCCTCGGCGCACCTCTCGGCCGCGCAACTCGCCGCCGATCTGCAGGAACTCGGTGTGCGCCACGACCTCGTCGCCGTCAACCCCGAACAGGCCCACGAGCTACGCACCGCCTACGGCGACGGCCTCGACGCCATGCTCAAGAGCGCAGGCGTCACCCTCTACTCCAACCCACGAATCACCGCAGGCACCGTGTGGGCGCTCGCCGCCGGACAGGTCGGCACCGTCGGATTCGAAGCCCCCCTGACCGTCGAGGTGTACGACGACCGCGCCACCCGCAGCAAGTTCGTGCAGGCCTACGCAGTGCCCGCGTTCGCCGTCGACAAGCCCTACGCCGCCAAGAAGATCACCCTCACGGCCTGACAGGAGACACGATCATGGCACTCACCTTCACCGACGAACAGACCACCCGACTGTTCGAACTGCTCGGCCTACCCGCCGACACCGACCCCACCGACGTCGACGCGATCCTCGCTGTCATCGAGAACCTCGCCGACGCCGAAGCAGACACCGACACCAGCAAGCCGTCCGCTGTCGCGGCAGCAGCCAAACGCCTCGGCCTCGAGGCCGTCGACACCGACACCCTCACCTCGCTGCGAGCTGACGCAGCCGAAGGCCGGCGCCTCGCCGCCGCAGCCGCCAAAGCGAAGGTCGAGACCACCGTCGACGACGCGATCCGCAAAGGCAAGATCGCCGCATCCCGCCGCGGCCACTGGGTCAACCTCATCAGCGCCGACCCCGGCATGGCCGACGTCCTCGCCGCCGTACCCGACGAAACCGCCGTCCCCCTCACCGAAATCGGCCACGCCACCGAACCCAACCTCGACGAACCAGCAGCCTGGTTCTACTGACCGGCAGGCCCACGACCTCGGCGTCAAGCACACCCCGGCCCACCACAGGCCTCCGCCAGGGCCACCAGGGAACGTATGGCAGGACCAGAGCCCGGCCGCGCGCCACTCTTGACAGGCTCCACGACCCCGCCAGCGCCGACAACACGCCCCCGGCCCCGTCTCACCCGAGCGGAGCCGGGGGCGTCACCCCCGGCCCGAAATCCTGAGACCCCCACCCACACGCCACTCGCCGGTGAGTGGGATTTTTTTTTGCGACACCGCTGGGAGTTTCGTGCAGGATCGTCTTACAAGTCCAGTGGAGGGACTGGTCGAGCCAAGTATGCGGCCCGCTCATCCAGGTCTCTCTGCCGTTGCGCCGCTTGCACTTTCTTGGCAGCACGCGCCTCGGCGGCCGACTTCCGAGCGGGCAGGTCTATGGTTCGGTACTGCTCGTTCGCGTACTCGATCGCCTTGTCTGCTTCCCCTACCGCGATCTCGAACGAGTCCGCTGGCGCCTGAAGCAGCACTCCGAGGCCTTCGATCCCGCTAGATTCAACTCCACCCTGGATGCCACTCTGACTGAGCCAGTCTTCGAAGTATGCGCGCCACCGTCCGTCGTCTTTAGGAACGATTCTGAAGCGGACATCAACGCGGGACGGATCCGCAGTCACTTTGACAGTCGGTGTCCCAACGCGCTCCCACGGCCTCCACTGATCGGTGTCGGGCATCTGCGCAATCTCCCATCTGGTTCCCCTCGTCCGCAGATCGTCCGCAGCAACCCCAGGAACCGCCAAATTCAGACAACAACGACAACGCTACTACCAGCACCAACTGTGGTTGGTCATCGTGAGACAACATCGCAAACAGCGAGGTGCCTGTTCGCGCTGTACTACGACTGCTGAGTCCCAGCGCAACAGCACCGCACACCGCCCGCCCGACGACTCGTCGGGCGGGCGGTGTGCGTCGGGAGTCGTCGACTGCGCGTTCCGGCGTCATTCACACGGCCAGACCCCGACGCCGACAACCGAACTCGGCATCGGCACACGGACGACGCCGTGCAATGCTGTTCGCATGACTTACCCCGGATCGGTACCGAACGGACCGTGGCCGCCGCAAGGTCCTCCTCCCCAGGGCCCACCACCGCAGGGCCCGTATCCGTTCGGTCCC
The DNA here is from genome assembly GCF_002500165.1 of Gordonia sp. UBA7860. Lineage (NCBI taxonomy): Bacteria > Bacillati > Actinomycetota > Actinomycetes > Mycobacteriales > Gordoniaceae > Gordonia > Gordonia sp. UBA7860. The sequence goes on from NZ_DLSO01000026.1 coordinate 21,092, forward strand.
GGCGGTCCCGGAGCCGGAGGATTCGGGGGACCCCCGCAGCCTCCACGGCGCGGGAACGGACCGCTCGTCGCCATTCTCGCGGCCGTGGGAGTGCTGGTGATACTCGCGATCGTTGCGGTGGTCGGCGTGGTGATCTGGGCATCCAATCGCTCCGACGACTCGTCGACCGTCGCGTCGTCGACGAGTACCTCGACCACGACGACCGATGACTACAGCGCACCGACCACCCGCAGCCCCCACCACCGCAGCAATCGACTATTACGGCGCCATCGCGGTATCGACGCAGACCAACCAGATAGGTTATGCCGTCAACTCGCTGACGCGGGCGGAGGCTGAGCGTCAAGCTCTCGACCAGTGCGGGGTATCGAGTTGCCAGGCGGCTATCTGGTGGCGCAACGCCTGCGGCGCCATCGTGCAATCCCAGGCCGACCTGTCGTGGGGATGGGCGTGGGCTACAACCGAACAGGCCGCCAGCGACGCGGCCACCACGAGGCTGACGGGTGGTTCGCCGAAGGTGATCTTCAGTCACTGCACCACCAACGCGGGCTGACTCCGCTGCCGTGGTGATGCACTTCACAGGGGGTAATGGGGCCTTCGTACCCTCACACCAAGTGCCAACTACACGTAATCTCTTGGTCATGACCCGCATGCTTTTTGTTGAAGATCTCGTGCCAGGTGACCGCATCAGCATCGACGGGATCAAGGCCGTCGTACGCAAGCAGGTGCCCCACGGCGAAACCCAGCGACTCATCGAACTCGCACACAGCTCCGACAGCCGCACCGACATGATCGTCGACGTCGGCGTCAAGATCGAAGTCTTTTGAGTCACTGCTCCTGAGCTGTCACTGCTCCTGAGTCACCCCACCTGTTCGTTCACGCTCTTGTCGGTGGCCTGCATGTCCGACGTCGTCGTCATCCAGACCACGAGCAGCGCCGTGGCCAGAAGCACTCCGCAGCCAACCCACGCCGCGGCCGACGCCCCATCGACGAAAGCTCCGCGGGCGGCATCGAGCACACTCGATGCCCGGTCCTCGTCGAGATGTCGCGCGGTTGCCGTTGCGCCCGCGAGGCTCGTGCCCGCCTCCCCGACTGCCGGCTGCGCCGGAAAAGCCATGCGATACACCAGGTTCAGCACACTTCCGAGCAGCGCGATACCGACCGCTCCACCGAGTTCGCTCGACGTCTCCAACAGTCCCGACGTCGCACCCGCACGGTCGGCAGGCGCGACACCCATCACGTAGTCGGCGATCACCGACGATGCCGAAACGATCCCCGTCGCGAGCAACGTCGACCCGATCAGTGCGACGAGAAGCGTGTGCACCCCGAGCAATCCCGCGAGCACCCCGAATCCTGCTGCTCCCGTCAGCAATCCGGCGATCATCACCGTCGGTCTGCCCCATCGCACCGAGGCGACGGCTGCCAGTGGTGCGGCCACAGCGACCAGCGCGCTGGGCGCGATACTCCACAGCGCGGCCTTCAGCGGCGAGTAGCCGAGCACCGACTGCAGATACTGCGTCACGATGATCGAGTTCCCGAGCAGCGCGAACATACACACGACGTTGGTCCAGATCGACACAGAGAAGCGCCGATCGTCGAAGAGGTCGAGGTCGATCATCGGGTCGTCGAGCCGTCGTTGACGCGCAACGAAGACCGCACCGAGCGTGAGTCCGACGACGAGTGCGACCGCCCCGTCCACCGACCATCCTTCCGCGGCGAACTCCTTGACCGCACCGGCCTGGTCAGACCTGCCGCGCAATAGGCGTCTTTGTCTGTATGCCAGAAAAGGAAACTCGTGACCGAATCCCGTGAATGGGTCGAGTGCACTCGGCGAATCATTTGAATTAATTCATAAATCCAATCGGCACGAAATACATACGCGCACAACATCGTTGACTCCTGCGACTCGGACAGCCGCGGATTCGTGACTAATTCAATGCGATTCCGCGCCTCGCCAAGGGATCGGCCTATTCCCCATGGCGATTGGTCTTATGGTGTGTGAACAACACAAGATCATGCATCTCGAATTGAGCTCAAGTGGCTCGACTCCAGCCACATACCCATGCCCGCGGCCGTGTGCCCGGCCGGAGGAAACACCCGTGTACGCGCTATACGTCATCGTCCAGATCCTGCTGTTTCTGATCCCTTTGGCACTAGGAGCCAAGTACGGCCCGATGGCGCTCATCGGTATGTCCGGCGTCTCGGTTTTCATCCTCGTCGAGTTCATGCGTCTGCGGCCGGCATCCCCACCGCTGACCGCCATTTTCATTGTGCTGGCGGTTATTTCGGCCAGTGCAGCGATGTCTGCGGCCGGCGGCATGGACTATCTCGTCGGCATCGCCGAGAAGGCGTTGCGAGCCCATCCCACACAGATACCCGTCGTCGGACCGCTGGTGGTGTGGCTGTTCACCGTGCTGTCAGGTACCGGCAACATCGCCTTCGCGCTGATCCCGATCATGTACGAGGTCTCGTACGCGGCCAAGATCCGGCCGGAACGAATCCTCTCGACGGCAACCACCGTCTCCCAACTCGCACTGCTGGCCAGCCCGGTGGCAGCGGTGACGTACATCTTCCTCACACTGACCGAGGGCACGGGCAACACTCTGGGCAAGATTCTGCTCGTCACCGTTCCCAGCACACTCATCGCGACGATCCTGACTTCGTTGCTCATGTCGCGGTGGGGGAAGAATCTCGACGACGACCCGGAGTATCAGCGGCGCTTGGCGGCCGGCGAGGTGGAACCACCCAGGCCGGCCGGCGAGGAGGTCGATCGCGAGCTGCCGCCGCGAGCGGCGTGGAGCGCCTACATCTTCCTGGTCGGCGTGATCATCGGTGTCGTACTGGGACTGTTCCAGTCTCTGCGCCCGCACTACGAGAAGTCGCTGTCCGACGGGACCTTTGAAGAGGCGACCGTGTCGATGACCTTCCTGATCCCGATCATCATGTTCGCCGTCGCCGGTTTGATCATGATCGTCTGCAAGATCAAGACGAAGCGAGTGTTGGAGGAAGACATCATCGGTACCGGCCTGATCGCGGCACTGTTGCTGACCACGGTGCCGGTACTGGCGGGCACCATTTTCAACGACCACACGGACGAGATCGTCTCGTTCGTCAACAGTGCCATCGGGCTGTCCGTCGTGCTCTTCGCCTTCATCCTGTTCGCGTTGACAGCGCTGATCCAGAGTCAGTCGGCAACCGTCGCGATCATCGTCCCGGCGGCACTCACGGCAGGTCTGGGTGTCGGACCTATGGCTGGCATGCTCGGCGCCACGGTCGGCAACAACGTACTCGCGTCGATGAGTGGCCTCGGCCAGGCCTGCATCCTGACCGACAAGACCGGGTCGACCAAGCAGGGCTCATTCCTGATCAACGGCTCGTTCCTGGTGCCGATGCTCTTGTGCGCGGTGTTCTCCGTCGCCGCAGGCCTGCTCATACAAGCAGTGGTGTACTGACCGGGCCTCCGGGATAGATCACGCTGCGGTCGCGTCCCCGTCGAGATCGGCAAACAGTTCCTGATTCAACTCGAACGCCGAGATCGCTTCCGCCACAAGGTTGTCGACGTCGTCCTCGTCGATGTCGAGCGCATCGATCCGGTCGCGATAGGCGTCCTTGTAGCGCTTGAACTTGTCGATGCCGTCGAACGCGTAGAAACTCAGCGTCGACGCGTCGAGGCCGTAGTGTTCGCGCATGCGATGAGCGACAACCTGTCCGCCCGACAGATCGCCGAGGTACCGCGTGTAGTGGTGCGCGACGTACCGTGCCGGGTCGTGGACCGTCGCCTCGATCGTGTCGACATACCGTTGCACGGCAGGCAGTGGCGTGATCATCTCCGGGTCGATCCCGAGTGCGACGAGGTCGGAGCGGAGCCTTTCGGTCCGACGCAGGCGGTCGTCGAGCACGGCGTCGGCAATCGGGTCTCCGGCCAACGCCGAGCCGACCTCTTCGAGCGCGCGGTAGACGAAGTACAACTGCGCTGCCAGCCGTCCGTACTGGTCGGCGTCGAGGCGGCCCGACAGCAGATCGTCGATGAAGGTGGCACTCTCGGCCTGCTGGTGTGCGACGGCGGTTGCCTCGCGCAGCCGTTGGGAGATGGTCGTCATGATGCAACCAGTGATACCACCACGCCCCGGTGATCGGAACCGCGGAGGTCGAAGGTATCAACCGACGACGCGATGAATCCGCGGACGACGACGTGATCGAGCGCGAGGAACGGCGTGCCGCCCCACTTGTCCGTCGGATAGGTGGGCACGAAACCCGCGCCGGATTGCTCTGTGGTGTCGGCGAATCCGTTCTGGAGGAAGTCGCGGTAGCGCACCTGATCCCACGTCGCGTTGAAGTCGCCCGCCATGATTGCCCGCCCCGCCGGAATCGACTGCATCCGAGCGTGCAGCAGGCCCATGTCGCGTACCCAGACATCCGTGCGGCCTCGCAACGGGGCTCCTGGATGCATCGCGAACACCTGGGTGTCGCGTGCGCCGGGCAGATCGGTGCGCGCCTTCAGATTGTGCAGCGCGGTGTTCGGACCGATCTCTCCCTGCCCGGTCAGCGGCGTACGACTGAAGATCGCGGTTCCCATCGCGAGCGTGCCGGGCGCGGCATACGAGTACGGCAACTCCCGGCCGACACCACTGGCCTGCAATCGCGTGAGCGACTCGGGCGTCACCTCCTGAAACGACGCGAAATCGACGCCTTCGCGCGTCACCACATCGGCAAGTTGGTCGACGTCGGCGCCGCCGAACAGCAGGTTGGCCGTCAGCACGGTGAACCGCTCCCCCGCGGGCGGCGACTGCCCGACCCACAACGGCAACTGTGTGAAGCACAACGCCAGTACCGCGGCGATCGCCACCGGCAGAGTCAACCAGCGTCGGAACACGACGAACACGACGACGGCGAGCACTCCGGGCACGATCGCGAACGGCACCGCGCTGGTGAGGAAGATGGTCAGTTCACCGCGCGAGCGAGAGTAGTGCAGCCAGACCGCGACACCGACTGCGACCACCATGGCCCAGCCGACGAGCAGCAGTGCGAACCTGAAGAACCGGCGCATCAAGCCCCACCAACTCTCATCGAGCCCTACAAACTCTCATCAAGCGCCGAAGACCTTGAGTACAACGGCTTTTGCGCGGCGGGTGACCCGGAGGTAGTGGTCGAGGAACTCGGCCGCCTGATCCTCCGGCCAGCCTGCAGCAAATGCTATCTGCCGCAACTGCTTTCCCGGGCCGGGAAGCTGATCGACGGGTTTGCCGCGCACCAGGACCAGGCAGTTGCGTGCCTTGGTCGCGGTGATCCACGCGTCCTTGAGCAGCGCGACGTCGTCTTCGGCGAGCAGTTCCGCCGACCCGATCGCGTCGAGCGACTGCAGCGTCGACGTGTTGTGCAGCGACTGGTAGCGGTGTCCGTACTTCAGCTGCAGCAGTTGGACGGTCCACTCGATGTCGGCGAGTCCACCGCGGCCGAGCTTGGTGTGGGTGGCCGGATCTGCTCCGCGTGGCAACCGCTCGGCATCGACACGAGCCTTGATTCGACGGATCTCTTTGACAGAGTCAGCGGAGACGCCACCTTCGGGGTAGCGGATGCGATCGGCCATGTGCAGGAACTCGATTCCGAGATCCTCGTCGCCCGCGACCTGGTGTGCGCGAAGCAGTGCCTGCACCTCCCACGCCTGGGCCCACTGCTCGTAGTACGCGGCGTAGGCGGCGAGCGTGCGCACGACGGGTCCGTTGCGCCCTTCCGGGCGCAACCCTGTGTCGACGATCAGCGGCGGGTCGTCGCTGGGCGTTCCAAGCATCGAGCGGACCACCTCGGCGATGGTCTGCGCCCACCGCACGGCCTTGGTCTCGTCTTCGCCGGGATTCGGTTGGCAGACGAAGAGCACGTCGGCGTCGGAACCGTAGCCGAGTTCGCCACCGCCGAGCCGACCCATACCGATCACCGCGATCCGCGCGGGTGCCGCGCGGCCCTCGACGCGTTCGGAATCCTGGATCGCAAACGTCAACGCGGCGTTGAGAACTGCGGCCCAGACACTCGACAGCGCCTCGCACACCTGCGGTACGTCGAGCAGGCCGAGAACATCCGCGGACGCAATACGCGCGAGTTCGGCACGCCGATGCGACCGCGCTGCCGCAACCGCTCGACGCAGGTCGGGCTGTCGCACTGTCGACGCGACGAGTCCCTTCGCCACGTCCTCCGGACGTACCTCGCACAGTCGTGGGCCGTCGGCACCGTCGGTGTAGAGATTGATCACCTCAGGCGAACGCATCAGCAGGTTGGCGATGTACTCCGACGTGCCAAGCACATGCATCAGACGAGCCGCGACGACTCCGTCGTCACGCAGCAGACGCAGGAACCAGTCGTTGTCCATCACGTCGCACAGCCTGCGATAGTTCAGCAGACCGGCGTCGGGATCCGGTGTGTCACCGATGTATTCGAGCAACTGCGGCAGGATCAAACGCTGCACCTGACCACGTCGACCCGACGCGGATGCCAGCGCACGGATATGACTGAGTGCCCGCTCGGGCTGCGCATAGCCGAGCGCGGAGAGGCGCCGCTGCGCCGACTCGTCTGTCAGCGTCAGTTCAGTGGTGTCCAGGCGGACCGCGGCTTCGAGCAGCGGGCGGTAGAAGAGCTTCTGGTGCAGTCGTCGCACACGGAGGCTCTGATGCTTGATCTGCCTGCGCAGCACCGACGTTGCGTCGAGGTCGCCCTCCCGCCTGATGTGCGCGGCGCGGGCAAGCCACCTCATGTTGTCGTCGTCGTCGAACTCCGGGAGCAGGTGGGTTCGCGACATGCGCTGCAACTGCAGCCGGTGTTCGAGCAGCCGGAGGAACTGATACGACGCATTGAGGTTGGCGCCGTCGTCGCGGCCGACGTATCCACCCGCCGTCAGCGCATCGAGTGCCTCGACGGTCGAACGGACCCGCAGCGACTCGTCGACGCGGCCGTGGACCATCTGCAGCATCTGCACGGCGAACTCGACGTCGCGAATACTGCCGCTGCCGAGCTTGAGGTTGCGGTCGCGTTCTTCTTCGGGCACAAGCGATTCCACACGACGTCGCATCGCCTGGACCTCGGGCACGAAGTCGTCGCGCTCGGATGCCTGCCACACCATCGGGTTGATGGCGTCGTGATACCGCTGCCCGAGTTCCATGTCGCCGGTCATCGGTCGCGCCTTCAGCTGCGCCTGGAACTCCCACGTCTTCGCCCACCGGTTGTAGTAGGCGACGTGCGAATCGAGCGTGCGGGTGAGCGCCCCGGACTTGCCTTCTGGGCGCAGCGCGGCGTCGACCTCGAAGAAGGCCAACGACCCGACGCGCATCATCTCCCCCGCGATGCGTGCCGACGTTCCGTCTGCCGGCTCACTGACGAACACCACGTCGACGTCGCTGACGTAATTCAGTTCTCGTGCACCGCATTTGCCCATAGCGATCACCGCGAGCCTGACCGGGATCGGCTTGTCGCCACACACCTCGCGGAATGCGACGGCCAGCGCCGCGGTCAGCGCGGCGTCGGCGAGGTCGGCGAGGAGCGCTCCGATCTCGGGAAACCAGATGACCGGTTCGTCCTCGACCGTCGATGCGACATCGTGCGCCGCAACCTGCAAGACGAGGTTGCGGTAGGCCGCCCGCAACGCCACCACGGCCTTCGGGCCGCTGAATCCCGCGCGGTAGATCTTGTTGCCCCGCTCGGTCTCGCCCGGCTCGGCGACCGCGTCGACGGCCGCGAGCATCTGCCGGTTGATCTCGTCGGTGTCGGGGAGTTCGGCCGGAATCAGACGACGCCACGCCTCCGGCTCGGCCACCATGTGGTCGCCGAGGGCGTCCGACGACCCGAGGACCGCCAGGAACCGACCGCGAAAGCCCTTGTCCGTGCGCAGCAGCGTGTCGATTTCCGACCAGTCGTCGCCCACCTGCGATCGCATCCGGACGATCGCGCGCAGCGCGAGGTCGGCGTCGGGTGAGCGCGACAACGCCCACAGCAGTTCGATGGACTCCTCGTTGTTCCACCCGAGGTCGGAGAGATTCTTCTCGGCGTCAGGGTCGAGCAGACCCAGACGCCCCACCGCCGGTACGCCGCCCCGCCCTCGAAGTGTTGTCACACCTAAGAAAATAGCGCCCCGCCCACTGATACCGGACACGGGTTGCCAACAAAGCAGCTACAGCGGGAGGTAGTTCCTCAACTCGAACGGGGTGACCAGGCTGCGGTAGTTGTCCCACTCGGCCCATTTGTTGCGCAGGAAGTAGTCGAAGACATGCTCGCCGAGCGTCTCTGCCAGCAACTCCGACTTCTCCATCTGGTGTAGCGCGTCGGCAAGGCTGCCGGGCAGTTCCTGGTAACCCATTGCACGACGCTCCGCGGGCGTGAGTGCCCACACGTCGTCTTCGGCCTCGTCGGGCAGTTCGTAATCCTCGACGATCCCCTTCAGCCCAGCGGCGAGCAGCACCGCGAAGGTGAGGTAGGGGTTGCAGGCCGAATCGGGGCTGCGGACCTCGACGCGGCGCGACGACGCCTTGTTCGGCGTGTAGAGCGGCAGACGCACGAGTGCCGAGCGGTTCGCGCCACCCCAGGTGGCCGCGGTCGGTGCCTCCCCACCGTAGATCAGGCGCTTGTAGCTGTTCACCCACTGATTGGTGACCGCACTGATCTCGTTGGCGTGGTGCAGGATTCCCGCGATGAACTTCTTGCCGGTCTCCGACAACTGCATCGGGTCGTCGGGGTTGTGGAAGGCGTTGGCGTCGCCCTCGAACAGGCTCATGTGGGTGTGCATCGCCGATCCGGGGTGATCGCTGAAGGGTTTGGGCATGAACGTCGCCCAGACACCCTCGCCGATCGCGACCTCCTTGATCAGGTACCGGAACGTCATCACGTTGTCGGCCATCGAGAGCGCATCGGCGTAACGCAGGTCGATCTCCTGCTGTCCCGGCGCGCCTTCGTGATGGGAGAACTCGACGGAAATGCCCATCGACTCGAGCGCCTCGATCGCGTGCCGACGGAAGTTGGGAGCGGCGTCGTGCACGGCCTGGTCGAAGTAGCCACCGCTGTCGGCGGGCGTTGGGACGCTGCCGTCGAGGGGGGCGTCCTTGAGGAGGAAGAACTCGATCTCGGGGTGTACGTAGCAGCTGAATCCCTGGTCAGCTGCTTTGTTGAGCTGGCGACGCAGCACGTGCCGCGAGTCGGCCCAACTCGGTGTGCCGTCGGGCATCACGATGTCGCAGAACATGCGTGCCGAGTGATGCCTGCCCGACGACGTGGTCCACGGCAGGATCTGGAACGTCGACGGATCAGGCTTGGCGACGGTGTCGGCTTCGGAGACACGCGAGAATCCTTCGATGGCCGAGCCGTCGAAACCTATACCCTCTGAGAACGCGCCTTCGAGTTCTGCGGGCGCGATCGCCACGGATTTCAGATATCCCAGGACGTCGGTGAACCAGAGACGAACGAATCGGATGTCGCGCTCTTCGAGGGTCCGCAGCACGAATTCCTTTTGGCGATCCATGACCGCCGACATTAGAAGTAGCCTGTTAAATCGGTGTTACGTTCACAATTCAAACTCGACAACCTGCACATTTGGCGCAGCCATCTCAGCATGCGAGAGGCCCATTCAACTCAGCGAGATTCGAAAGGTAATCGTCGACGGCCCTGTCGACGCACCGATTACCCTGTAGCGCCGCAGTATGGCCGTATCCGTCGACTGTGATCAACGTGCCGCGGGTGCGCCGAGCAATCTCCTCGCCCACGGCGTACGGCGTCGCCGGATCATGCGTCACGGCGACGACCAGCGGCGCGGGAGACGGCACGCTCGCCGCCGCTCCGGTCTCCGACTGCATGCTCTGGCTCGACGTCGCCGCTGCGTCACTGATCGGCGGCCAGAAGGCGCACGGATCCAGCGGTGCATGCCCGGTCCCGCGACCGTCATCGGTGTAAGGCGCGGCGGCGCGCAGTCTGCGATCGAGGTCGTCATTGTCAGCACGGTCGGTGATGCGCGGACCGTCGGCGCACCCGATAGCGAGGTAGGCGTCGGCCGAGTTGTCATAGCGTCCGCCGGGTCCCCGGCCCTCCAACAGGTCGGCCAGCGACATCAACGACTCGCCCCCGCGTCCGGCAGCGAGGTCGCCGAGTCCCGAGCGCAACGTCGGCCACAGGTCGGTGCGATAGAGCGCCATACTCGTGCCGTCGACCGCCGATTGGAAGTCGAGTGTGCGACCAGACCCGGCGGGCGCGGGGCTCCGCGTCAATGGCCGTACGAGGCGTTGGTAGTGCACCAGCGCTTCCGCGGGGTCGGCGCCGAGCGCGCACCCCGGCACCCGCGTGCAGTCACGAGCGAAGCCGTCGAACACCTCCTGGAATGACCTCGCCTGCGTCACGGCGGCGTCAATCGGAGCCGCGTCGGGGTCGACCGCCCCGTCGATGACCATCCGAAACAGGCGGTCCGGGTAGCGCTGCTGGTATTCGAGCCCGATCTTCGAGCCGTAGGAGAACCCGATGAAGTCGATTCGGGAGCGGCCCAGTGCCGCGCGGAGCCGGTCGACGTCGTCGACGACCTGGGAGGTGCCGAGGAGTCCGAGGAACTCGTCGCCGGTTCGCGTCGAACACTTCTGCGCAACGCCACGGTTCATCGCCTCGGCGGCAGCGATTCCCTGCGGCGAACGATCACCGGTGTCCGCCTCGCGCTCGGCGTCGAGTTCGGCCGCTGTCCGACACCGCACCGTCGGGACGGACGCACCGACCCCACGAGGGTCGAACGCGACGACGTCGCTGTGCGTCGTGAATCGTTGTGCCGCAAGACGATCTGCGGCTCCGAGGAGATAGTCGACGCCCGAAGCCCCTGGCCCTCCTGGATTGACGATCACCGTCGCGTCGCTGCGCTCCGACGCCCGCAGCCGGGCCACCGCGAGCGTGATCGTGCGGCCGTGCGGCTTCGAGGGGTCGAGTGGCACCGCGAGCACTCCGCACTCCACCCGCGCAGCCGACGGACCTGCGCCCACACCGTGTGCGCACGCTCCCCACCCGATCGCCCCGTCGTCGGCGGCGCGATCGGTCGACGCGCAACCCGCGCACACCAGCAGCCCCACCATCACCGTGGTCAGCAGCCGCCCCACGCAACCCTGCCCGCACGCACGTCGAGACCACAGAGGCCACCGCGCAAGAAAAGAGCAGGTCACCACGGTGATGGTACGGACGCGGGTGTCGACACCCCGACTGCACATGCTCGCGTGATGTGAGCAATCACACGTCTATCGCGGGTTTTCACCCAGCACTTCGGTGGGACCATGGAGGCGTCCGAACACAGCCCGGGTACCCGCCAAGCGGGACTCGAGGAAGAAAAGAGACAACGATGTCCCACGAGGCAGCTCATTCCGACGCGCCCATCTACGGTGGCGCTCCCACGTCCGGCGCTTCAGCATCCGGCGAATCCGCACCACGTCGACGCACCACCCGCATCCATCATCTGGCACAGATGAAAGAGCGGGGCGAGAAGTGGTCGATGCTCACCGCATACGACTATTCGACGGCCCGCATCTTCGACGAGGCCGAGATCCCCGTTCTTCTGGTCGGCGATTCCGCCGCCAACGTCGTCCTCGGTTACGACACCACGATCCCCGTCTCGATCGACGAACTGATCCCGCTCGCCCGCGCCGTCGTCCGCGGCGCACCCCACGCGCTCGTCGTCGCCGATCTCCCGTTCGGCAGCTACGAGGCGGGCCCGCAGCAGGCACTCGAGACCGCCGTGCGCTTCTTCAAGGAGACCGGAGCACACGCGGTCAAACTCGAAGGCGGAGAACGCGTCGCCCACCAGATCGCCACGCTGACCGCAGCCGGAATCCCCGTTATGGCGCACATCGGTTTCACTCCGCAGAGCGTCAACGGACTCGGCGGGTTCCGTGTCCAGGGTCGCGGCGACGCGGCGGACCAGCTCATCGCCGACGCGATCGCCGTCCAGGAGGCGGGCGCCTTCGCAGTCGTCATGGAGATGGTTCCCGCAGAACTCGCCGCCCAGATCACGCGCAAGCTCACCATCCCGACAGTCGGCATCGGAGCGGGCAACGAGACCGACGCCCAGGTTCTCGTCTGGCAGGACATGGCGGGATTCACCCACGGCAAGACCGCCAAGTTCGTCAAGCGCTACGCCGATGTCGGCGGGCAATTACGTACCGCTGCAGCAACATACGCCGACGAGGTGCGCCGCGGCGTCTTCCCTGCCCCCGAGCACAGCTACTGACTCTCGCGCCGCGAAATACTTAGCCGGCTGAGCCACCGCTCGCTGCGGGTTGCGATCTCAGCGCATCCGCCAGTTGGCGGACAGCACTGTCCGAACCCGCGTCGTTGTGGCGGTTCCGACTGTGATCCACAGTACGTAGGCTCATATTCGTGACCGAGACCACGACCGACGGCAGCTGCCGCCCCGGGTTCGACCCGGAACTCAAGGCTGGCCTCGCCGTGGTCGGCGGGGTCTTCCCGCCGACGATCACACCCGATCTCATCGGATTCATGCGTAAGTCGTACGCCTCGCCGCCGATCGGGCAGATCCTCGCCGGGCGCGCCGTCGATCACCGTGAGTTCGTCGTCCCCGGCTACCGCGGCGACGACATCGTCGTCTCGGTCTTCAGTTCGCCGCGCGCCACCGGACGTCGACCGGCCATCGTGTATGCACATTCCGGCGGACTCATGTTCGGTGACCGCTTCAACGCCCTCGACATCAACCTCGAGTGGGTGGAGCGACTTGGCGTGACACTCGTGTGCCCCGAGTACCGCCTCGCGCCCGAACATCCCGATCCCTACGCACGCGAGGACATGTACGCGGCACTCGAATGGACCGCACGGCGGGCCGACGAGATCGGTGTCGACCTCGGACGAGTGATGGTCGGCGGCGCCAGTTGCGGTGGCGGCCTCGCCGCGGGCATGGCCCTGGCAGCGCGCGATCGCGAAGGACCGAGGATCTGCGCGCAATTGCTGGTGTACCCGATGCTCGACGACCGCAACATCACCGCGTCGACCCACCAGTTCGACGGCGTCGGCGTCTGGGACCGGATCAGCAACGAAACAGGTTGGCGCGCAAGCCTGGCTGACGCCTACGGCAGCGCCGACGTCTCGCCCTATGCAGCACCGTCACGCGCGAGGGACCTGCACGGGTTGCCGCCCGCCTTCCTCGACGTGGGCACCGCGGAGATCTTCCGCGACGAGACCGTCGCCTACGCGCAGGAGCTGTGGGCTGCCGGCGTCAACGCAGAACTCCACGTCTGGCCCGGCGCCTTCCACGCATGCGACATCTTCGCCCAGCACACGGCGTTGGCAAAGGCCATGTTGCGCAGCAGATTCTCCTGGATCGAGCGCACGCTGGCCGACTGAGACGCCCGACAACCCCAGAGAAGAACATTCGCTTCGGCCACACCCGGTCGCAGCGCGATGAATTGCACCCAAGGAAAGGATCGACACGATGAGTGCACCGATGATCGACGCGGACAAGGTCGCCGCAGCAGCAGCCGAGGTAGTGAGCGGAGCCGTGCCCTCGGTTCCCGGAGTGGTGGCAGGTATCACCACCGACCGCGAGAACATCTACCTCGGGGCCGCGGGCAAACGCTCGGTCGACTCCGACGTCCCCATGACCACTGACACCACGTTCGCGATCTTCTCCACCACCAAAGCGTTGACGGCGACCGCGGCGCTGCAACTCGTCGAATCCGGGGATCTCGACATCGACGCGCCGGCCAAGAGCTACGTGCCGGCAATCGGTGAACTGCAGGTGATCGAGGGTTTCGACGACGCAGGCGAGCCCATTCTGCGTGCTCCGGCCTCCGATATCACGACTCGCCAATTGCTTTTGCACACAGCGGGATTCGGCTATGACTTTTTCAACGAGACCTACAATCGGCTGGCCACCGACCACGGCCAGCCGTCGATCGTCACGGCAACCATGGAGTCGCTGACCACACCGCTGCTGTTCGATCCGGGAACGCAGTGGGAGTACGGCACGAACATGGACTGGTGCGGATTGGTGGTGGAGGCGATCACCGGCAAACGACTCGACGACGTCATGGCCGAGCGCATCTTCACACCGCTGGGGATGAACAGTTCGTCGTTCCGGCTCACCGAAGATCTCCGCTCCCGACTGGCCACGATGCACCAGCGAGAGGCCGACGGCTCGCTGCGGCCGCTGCACGACTTCGTGCCGCCCGCCGAACCCGAGGTGCACATGGGTGGCCACGGCATCATCTCCACAGTGGAGGACTACCTGAAGTTCATCAGGATGTGGCTCAACGACGGCCGGTCGGACTCGGGTGAGGAGGTCCTCCGGAGTCAGACGGTCGAGTTCGCAGCGCAGAACCATCTCGGTGATCTGAAGGTGAAGATGCTGCCCGGCGTGATCGCCTCGCTGTCCAACGACGCCGAGTTCTTCCCCGGACAGTCGAAGTCGTGGTCGTTCTCGTTCATGGTCAACGACGAGGAGGCCCCGACCGGACGGCCTGCGGGCTCGCTCGGCTGGGCGGGCCTGGCCAATCTCTACTACTGGATCGATCGACGCAACCACATCGGCGGGTATTGGGCGACCCAGATCTTCCCGTTCGCCGACCCGGATTCCGTCGGCGGCTATCTCGACATGGAGACCGCCGTCTACCGGGCACTGCGCGGCTGAGGACACACGCCACCGGACCCGACCGAGTCGTCAAACGGCCGCTCGGGGGTCCGGTGGCGCGATACCCTGCTAAGCCTCGATCCACCGATTTGTACCTGTCCGGGGGATGAGGGATAGACGAAATGCCCTGTCTGAGTGACAGAATGGGACTTGCTCAGGGTTCCATCGGTACACGCAGAAGGGCATCTCGTAGATGCGACTGTCTCATAGCCATCCGGTCC
>NZ_DLSO01000025.1:0-48790 GCF_002500165.1 Gordonia sp. UBA7860
GGGGCGTCCGAAGACGACGCGGATCTCGATGAGGCTCGCAAACTCATCACCGCGCTGGCCGGGCTCGTCGACGCGGCCAAACCAGATCTCGGCGTGCACGCCGCCCCCATACGCGACGGACTCAAGCAACTGCAGCTGGCGTTCCGCGATGCGAGCGCATACCCGGACGAGCCTGGCGAGGGACCCGGCGAGAAGTACACCGGACCGGTTCGCGACCGTCGACGGTGACGTTCGCGCTGGCCGCGAATTTACGGCGACGTAGGTAGCGCTTGCCTAACGTTTCCGCAGTTCAGGTCAGCCTTTGCTTGCTGGAAAGCCGACACGGAGGCACCTAGATTGAGAACAGGGCAATCACCTGCCCGCCAACCTCGATCCAGGAGTTCACGATGGCCACGCTCGAAATGCCACATGTCGCCGAATGCACCGTCAGTGAGTGTTCGTACAACCACGACGGCTGCCACGCGTTCGCGATCAACGTCAGCGGAACCAACGGCACCGCCGACTGCGCGACGTTCATCCCCCTGACAACTCGAGGCGGTCTCGACCGCGTCTCCACACAGGTCGGCGCATGCCAGCGTGTCGACTGCGCGCACAACGCGAATCTCGAATGCACGGCCACTGCGGTCCGTATCGGTGCAGGCGAGAGTTCCGACACCGCCAACTGCCTGACCTACTCCCCTCGCTGACGGCTCAGCGTCACCAGACCACTCTGCAGCCCTCGACGGACGTCGTGCGGGTCATTCTCTGACCGGCGCGGCGTCCGTCGTCTTGTACGCGGGACTAGCCTGAATCCATGACCTCTCAAGGCGCGCCCGATCACGATCCGGCCGATCCGACGCGGACAACCGCCCCGGCCGACGAGACACAGCCTGTAGGAGAGGTTGTCGACGGCGAGCTTCTGGACGCGGATGTCGTCGAAACCCCTTCGCCTACATCCACGTCCCCTGCATCCACATCCCCCGCGTACACGACCATCTCAAGCCCCACACATATCGATCCCGATTACAGCGAGCAGGGTGTGCCGAGTTTCGATTTCGTCCGCGACAAGATCGAGAAGCGCATTTCGACCGCCATCGGCTCCCAGGAACTCGCCGAGGGCACGCCCGAAGGGCAGGGCGTCGACGACATGATGCGCAAGCGCGACGAGGCCGCGAAGAAAAAGCTCGAGGAGATCCGCAAATCGATGGGTTCCTGACGCGCCTCACCCGGCGGTTGCGACCGGCTCCCCCGTCTCGAGCACGTCTGCGAGGAACTTCCCGGTGTGGCTTCCGGGCGTTTCCGCGATGTCTTCGGGAGTTCCCTCAGCGATCACCGTGCCGCCGCCCGTTCCACCTTCTGGCCCCATGTCGATGACCCAGTCGGCCGTCTTGATGACGTCGAGGTTGTGCTCGATCACGATCACGGTGTTGCCCTTGTCGACCAGTCCGTTGATGACGTCGAGGAGCTTCTTGATGTCCTCGAAGTGCAGGCCGGTCGTCGGCTCGTCGAGGATGTAGACGGTGCGGCCCGCCGACCGCTTCTGCAACTCGGCGGCCAGCTTGACGCGCTGGGCCTCGCCGCCCGAGAGTGTCGGGGCGGGTTGACCGAGACGGACGTATCCGAGGCCGACGTCGACGAGCGTCTTGAGGTAGCGGTGGATCGAGGTGACCGGCTCGAAGAAGTCGGCGGCCTCCTCGATCGGCATGTCGAGAACCTCCGAGATGGTCTTGCCCTTGTAGTGCACCTCGAGGGTCTCGCGGTTGTACCGCGCACCGTGACACACCTCGCAGGGAACGTAGACGTCGGGCAGGAAGTTCATCTCGATCTTGATGGTTCCCTCGCCCTGACACGCCTCACAGCGTCCGCCCTTGACGTTGAACGAGAAGCGTCCGGGCTGGTAGCCGCGCACCTTCGCTTCGGTTGTCGCCGCGAACAACGTGCGGATCTTGTCGAAGACACCCGTGTAGGTCGCCGGATTCGAGCGCGGTGTCCGACCGATCGGCGATTGATCGACCTGCACGAGCTTGTCGAGGTTGCCCAGACCGTTCACGCGCGTGTGCCTGCCCGGTACCTGACGCGCACCGTTGAGCTTGTTCGCCAGGACAGTCGCGAGGATGTCGTTGACCAGCGTCGACTTTCCGGATCCGGACACACCGGTGACCGCGGTGAGCACGCCGAGCGGAAACGAGACGTCGATGCCGCGCAGGTTGTGCTCGCGCGCTCCCACCACGGTGAGCTGCCGATTCTTGTTGATCGGCCGACGGATCGGCGGGACCGGAAGCGTCTCGCGGCCGGACAGGTAGTTGCCCGTCAACGACTTCCGGTTCTTCAGCAGATCCTTGTAGCTACCGGAGTGCACCACCTTGCCGCCGTGCTCGCCCGCGCGCGGACCGATGTCGACGATCCAATCCGCTGCGCGGATCGTGTCCTCGTCGTGTTCGACGACGATCAGCGTGTTGCCCAGGTCGCGCAGTCGCGTGAGGGTGTCGATCAGTCGACGGTTGTCGCGCTGGTGCAGTCCGATCGACGGTTCGTCGAGGACGTAGAGCACACCGGCAAGCCCCGAACCGATCTGGGTGGCCAAGCGAATTCGCTGTGCCTCACCACCCGAGAGCGACCCGGCGGCACGGGACAGCGACAGGTAGTCGAGTCCGACGTCGAGGAGGAACGTGATGCGTGCCTGCACCTCTTTGAGGACGCGGCCGGCGATGGCCTGCTGGCGTTTGTCGAGCTTCAATCCGCCGAGGTAACCCGCGGCGTCGGCCACCGAGAGCGCCGACACCTCGGCGATCGATTTCGGTCCGTATTCGGGATGATCGAGCGTCACCGCGAGGATCTCCGGTCGCAGCCGCGCACCCTGACAGACAGGGCACGGAACGTCGCGCATGTAGCCCTCGTACCGCTCCTTCATCTGTTCGGATTCGGTCTGATCCATGCGGCGGTTGAGGAACGCCATGACGCCCTCGAACTCGGTGTAATACGACCGTGTCCGTCCGTACCGGTTGCGGAACTTCACGTGCACCTGATGGTCGCTGCCGTTGAGCAGCGCGTTCCGCGCCTTGGCAGGCAACTTCTTCCACGGGGTGTCGACGTCGAAGCCCATCTGATCGGCCAGACCGGACATGAGCCGCAGGAAGTAGTCGGCGTTGTGTCCGGTCGACCAGGGTGCGATGGCGCCCTCGGAGAGTGAGAGGTCGGGATCGGGCACGACGAGGTCCTCATCGACCTCCTTGCGAATCCCGAGGCCGTCGCATTCGGGACACGCGCCATACGGCGAGTTGAACGAGAACGACCGCGGCTCGAGGTCGTCGATGGCGATCGGGTGCCCGTTCGGGCACGCCATGCGCTCGGAGAATCGTCGTTCGCGGTGGGGATCGGTCTCCTCGACGTCGACGAAGTCGAGGACGACGATGCCGTCGGCAAGCCGCAGGGCCGTCTCGACCGAGTCGGTGAGACGCTGCTTGGCGCTCGGCTTCACGACGAGTCGGTCGACGACGACATCGATGTCGTGCTTTTCCTGCTTCTTGAGCTTGGGCGGATCCGTCAGCGAATGGATCTTGCCGTCGACGCGCGCACGCGAGAAGCCCTGGGTCTGCAGTTCGGCGAACAGATCGACGAACTCACCTTTACGGGTGCGGACGACAGGGGCGAGAACCTGGAAACGGGTGCCCTCGTCCATCGCGAGCACCTGATCGACGATCTGCTGGGGTGTCTGCTTGGCGATCTCGGCACCACAGACCGGACAGTGTGCGACACCAGCGCGCGCGTAGAGCAGGCGCAGGTAGTCGTAGACCTCGGTGATCGTGCCGACCGTCGAGCGAGGATTTCTGTTCGTCGACTTCTGGTCGATCGACACCGCGGGCGAGAGACCTTCGATGAAGTCGACGTCGGGCTTGTCCATCTGGCCCAAGAACTGCCGCGCATACGCGGACAGCGACTCCACGTAGCGTCGCTGTCCCTCGGCGAAGATCGTGTCGAAAGCCAGCGACGACTTCCCCGAACCCGAGAGTCCGGTGAAAACGATGAGGCTGTCGCGGGGCAGATCCACATCGACACCGCGAAGGTTGTGTTCGCGGGCACCACGGACGATCAAACGATCAACCACTACAGTCCTATCCACATATCTCGGCTGGTCCATACTTCTTGGCCAGCCCCTGCGCGGGATCGCCGCGCATCCGGTCGCCGCTGGGCACCGATCGTCGACCGGTGTCTCGTAGGGCGTGTCTGTCTCGTTGGGCGTGTCTGTCTCGTTGGGCGTGTCTGTCTCGTCAGGCGTGTTTGGGGCTCACCATAACGGCAGCCACCGACGAGAATTCTCGACGCCGTGCCGGCGGTCTCCAGGCGGCGTCACAACACTTGTCAACGATACGCGGCCCACCAGGTGTTCCCATCCCCGTCCGCCCCGTCGACCTGCGTGGCTACGCTGAGTTCATGACTTCGTCCGACCTCACCATCACCGACGATTACACCGGCGATCTGTCCGAAACCGGCCCGCAGCGCCGCACGCTGAGCAACGCCTCGATCGTGAAGATCTCGGTCGGGCCCATGGACAACAACGTCTACATCGTCACCAGCGCCGCGACCGGAGACCAACTGATCATCGACGCCGCCAACGATGCGGACACCATCCGCGGTGTGCTCGACGAACTCGACGGCGCTCCGCGCACGATCTTCACCACGCACCAGCACTACGACCATTGGCAGGCACTCGCCGACGTCGCGGCAACGACAGGCGCGCCGACTGCCGCTGGTCGGATCGACGCTCCTGAACTGCCCGTAGCCCCCGACATCCTCCTCGACGACGGCGACGTCCTGACCGTCGGTGACCTGACCTTCGACGCAATCCACCTCGTCGGCCACACGCCCGGATCGATCGCGCTGGCCCTCACCGATCCCGCAAGCGGCGTCGTCCACCTCTTCACCGGCGATTCCCTCTTCCCGGGCGGCGTCGGAAAGACGTGGGCGCCAGGCGACTTCGACACTCTCGTCGACGACGTCGAGACCAAGCTCTTCGAGCGCTATCCCGATTCGACCGTCGTGTACCCCGGCCACGGCAAGGACACGACCCTCGGCACCGAACGTCCGTCGCTGGACGAATGGCGCAAACGCGGCTGGTGAGCATCGGCCTACACGCACATCGCTTGCGCCAGATCATCAACTCCACCGAGCGCCCCTACACCGGACAGGTAGCCTCGAAAGAGCGCCGCCGACCCAGTCCAACGCGTGATCGACCAACGCAGTGACCGAAAGCCGCAGTAAACGAAATGCCGCAGTAAACGAAAAGCCGCAGTGACCGAAACGCACAGTGACCGACTAATGCAGTGACTTCCGAAGGGACCGTGTCAACAAGATGATCCTCCGCCGTATTGCCCGACCGATGCTCGCATCGGTGTTCATCGTCTCCGGCTATGACGCCCTGCGACACCCGCAGAAGCGCGCAGAAATCGCGGAGCCCTTCGTGGAGAGCACCGTCGGTGTGCTGCCGGACGAGGTCACCTCCGTCATCCCCACCGATCCGGTCACGCTGGTCCGGGTGAACGGCGGCATCCAACTCGCGAGCGGCGTCCTGCTGGCGACGGGCAAGTTCCCGCGCTTCGCGTCGGCCGTTCTCGCGGGCTCGCTCGCACCGACGACGTTCGCCGGCCATCCCTTCTGGGAGGAATCCGACCCGGTCGCGCGGAACATGCAGCGCACACATTTCCTGAAGAACCTGAGCCTGATGGGCGGCCTGCTGATCTCGGCGGCCGACACCGAGGGCAAGCCCTCACTCGCGTGGCGTGGTCGACGCAAGGCCGACGCCGCGCTCGCGGCCCTGCCTCTCGGCGCGAAGGCGAGCACCACGGCGTGGGATTCGATCCGCGAGCACGCACAGGAATCCGCGTCGACGCTCGGCGAGAAGTCCAGCGAGGCTGCCGGTCTCCTGAAGCAGGACGCACACAAGTTGGGAGAGCGCTCTGCCGAGGCAGCGGACAAGTTCCGCGACCGCGCACCCGTTGTCGCCGAGAACGCCCGGGAGCGTTCGGCGGAGTTCGCCGACAAGGTCCGCGACCGCGCGCCCGTCGTCGCCGAGAACGCCCGCGAGCGCTCCGCCGAGATCGCCGAAACGGCGCGTGAGCGCTCCGCAGAGTTCGCCGACAAGGTCCGCGACCGCGCCCCCGAGATCGCCGAGGCTGCGCGCGAACGCTCCGCCGAACTCGCCGAAGCCGCACGTGAACGCTCCGCAGAGCTCGCAGAGTCGGCCAAGGAACTGGTGTCGACCGCAGGCGACAAGGCCGACGCCGCTGTCGCCGACGGCAAGAAGCGCTGGCGCAAGGCCCGGTCCTGACCCCTTCGCTCCACGCGCGGACCCCATCGCCTTCGGAACAGACTCCGACCGGGCGCATGGGGTCCGTCGCGTTTCCGCCACACCTCTATCCGTGGGTCTTCGACCCTGCGGGCTTCGTCCCGCTCGAGATTCGACGCGAAGGCCGCACACTCATGGTCGCCGTTGGGTCCAACGCATCCCGCGCGGTACTGACCGCGAAGCTTGCCGATGTGGGCGGCGTCGACATCAGTCCTGCCCGCGTCGTCGTGCACGGTATCGCCGTCGGATACTCCGGCCATGTGTCGGCACGCGGATACATTCCGGCAGCCCCCTTTGCGTCTCCCGACGCCGCCTCGACGCTGACCGCGTTCTGGCTCGACGACGAGCAACTCGCCGCACTCGACCGCACCGAACCCAATTACCATCGATTGACAGTGACCACGACTTCTCATCCCCTGCGTGAACGCCTCGACGACGTCGACTCCGTTCCGGTCCGCTCACCGGTGCCGGTGCGCGAGTTCGCCGTATACGCGTCGAGACACGGAGTCCTCACCGATCGACAGTCGGCCCCGCTCCCCTTCTCCACCCAGGGCGCAGTCCTCGCGCAGCTTGCGGAAGATCTCGACGACCCGTCGTTGACGCAGCCACCCGCGACCGTCTGCGCGCGACTCGGCGACCCCGACGCAGGCAAGGACCTGACAAGGCGCATCCACCAGCGCAGACTGTGCCGTCCGGACGGCCTCACCCGCGTCCCCGCACCCCACCATCCCGACGACCCCGCGCACACCGAATTCGGTGCGTACGCCGAACCCGACGATGAGATCCGATGAGTACCTCGCCGACACACACCGACACCGAACGCACCGATCCCCGCATCGATGAGGAGCAGACCCACCTCGACGCCGTGTACCGACGCCTCGACAGAATGCGTGCCAACACCCGTCGTCGACTCGCCTCGACGCTGCGGGAGTCCGCGGGCACCCCGCAGGCGCTGTCCGAGCGCGAATCCTACGAACGCATGTATGTCGACGACCTCGCGAAATACGATGCCGCCGAACACAATCTGTATTTCGGCCGCCTCGACCTCGACGACGGCGAGATCCGTCGGATCGGACGCATCGGAGTCCTCGACGACGACGAGGGCGACACCACACTCCTCCTCGATTGGCGAGCGCCACTGTCTCGGGCGTTCTATCTCGCCACGCCTGCCGCACCCGAAGAGGTCGCTCGCCGCAGACACATCCGCACCCGAAACCGCGGCGTCCGTGAAGTCAACGACGAGTTCCTCACCGCGGGTGAAGCTTCCATCGACGAGTCAGCACACGGCGACGTCGTGAACGAGTCCGCGCTCGTCGCTGCGCTCAATGCCGCGCGCACCGGCGAGATGACCGACATCGTCGAGACCATCCAGCGCGAGCAGGACCTGATCATCCGGTCGGCGCATCGCGGCGTCACGGTCATTCAGGGTGGGCCGGGCACCGGTAAGACCGCCGTCGCACTACACCGTGCCGCCTACCTTCTGTACACGCACCGAGACATCCTCTCGCGCAGTGGAATTCTCATCATCGGACCCAACAGCGACTTCCTCGACTACATCGGCCAGGTGCTGCCATCGCTCGGTGAGTCCGGCGTACTCCTCGCGACGATCGGCGAGCTCTTCCCCGGTGTCACCGCGACCGGGGACGAACCCCGCCGCACCCGTGAGGTCAAGGGTCGCCTGCAGATGCTCGACGTCCTCAAGCGCACCGTCCGGTCACACGAGTCGCTGCCGACGAAGCCTGTCTCCGTGGATTTCGACGGCTACCGGGTCGAGATCGACAGCGCGCTTGTCAAGGCAGCCCGCGCGGCCGCACGTGGGTCGCGCAGGGCGCACAACCAGGCCCAGCCGGTGTTCCTGCGCTCGGCACTCGACGCGCTCGCCGCCAAGCACTCGGCCGCGATCGGCGCCAGTCTGCTCGACGGGTCGCAGCTGCTCACCCCCGCCGACCTCAAGGACATTCGCGACGACATGGGCCGCGACCCGGATATCCGCCAGGCGGTCCTCACATTCTGGCCGACGTTGACTCCGACGGACGTCCTCCGCGATTTCTACGACGACCCCGCCGCCATCCGCAAAGCCACGCCAGGCTGGCCCGACGACGATCGCGCAGCACTCCACCGCGCACGCCGCACAGCCACAGGCAGTGCGGACAAGGGCAGCGAGAGCGGCGAGTTCACGCCCGCCGACGTTCCGCTACTCGACGAACTCGCCGAACTCGTCGGCTATGGCACCGACGAGGCCGAACGCGCCGAACGCGAGCGCTGGCGTCGACAACTCGCCGACGCGCAGGATGCGCTCGACATCCTGACCGGTTCGGCACCACAGGATCTCGAGGACGAGCTCGACCCGGAGATCTTGATGGCGTACGACCTGATCGACGCCGAGCAACTCGCCGCGCGCCAGACCGACGTGCAACGCGCGACCACCGCAGAGCGCGCATTCAACGACCGCACCTGGACGTTCGGTCACGTCATCGTCGACGAAGCGCAGGAGTTGTCAGGCATGGCGTGGCGCATGGTGATGCGACGAATCCCCAACCGATGGATGACGATCATCGGCGACACCGCACAGACCGGCGACCTCGCGGGTACGACGTCGTGGAGTGAAGTGTTGACACCCTACGTCGCGAACCGTTGGCAGTTGCGCGAGTTGACCGTCAACTACCGCACGCCGAGCGAGATCATGACCTACGCCGCGCGCGTTCTGGCGCATGTCGGCGGTTCGCTCACACCACCGACGTCGTTGCGCAGCAACGGAATCGATCCGTACGCCCGCACCGCGTCGACGGCCGACGTCGTCGCGACCGCGATCGAGGAGGCCACGAGACCGGAGCTGCGCGGCCTGACCGGAATGGTGGTGCCCGACAGCCTTTTCGAGGAAACCTCACGGGCGGTCGCCGACCTCGACCCATCCGCGCTCGGCATTGACGAGCTCCCCCGCGTCCACACCGTGACCACCTGCAAGGGACTCGAGTTCGACACGACTGTCGTCGTCGAACCGAGCGCGCTCATCGCTCAGTCGCCACGCGGATACAGCGACCTCTACGTCGCACTGACCCGCAGTACGCAGCGCCTCGTCGTGGTCAACGCCGACCCGCTACCAGCAGAACTCGACGACATGCCCCGTCGCTGAACGGCTTTCGACGATGCTCTTCACACCGTCGAGCGCTCATTCGGATTGCCCGCACACCCTTCCTCGGGGTGTAGGATGACGAGTTCGCGGGTCGCGCGGGTCATCGATACGTAGCGGTCGACGGCCCCGGTGATCCCGGCTCCGAAGGCCTCCGATTCGACGACCACGACCAGATCGAACTCGAGACCCTTTGCGGTGATCGGATCGAGTGCGCGCACCCGGTCGGTACCGGCGAAGTCCGGGTCACCGATCACACACGCCACGCCCTCGTCGTTGCGTGTGAGCCACTCGGCGAGAATCGCATCTCGGTCGCGGTGCGAGGCATGTCGCGCGGGAAGTCCCGACGCCCTGATCGACGACGGAACGTTGGCGTCGGGTATGGCGGCTCGGATCACGGGTTCAGCCGCCTCCATGATCTCTGCGGGCGTTCGGTAGTTGATCGACAACGACTGGACGCGCACGTCCCGACATCCGACACTGCGGAGTCGCTCCGACCACGTCTCGGCGAACCCCGCGCGCGCCTGCGCCCTGTCGCCGACGATCGTGATGCTCCCGGACGGGTTGCGCCGCAACACCATTCGCCACTGCGCCGGGGTGAGTTCCTGCGCCTCGTCGACGATGATGTGCGCGAAGGGTCCGTCGAGAGCGTCGGCTTCGACGTCGGGCACGGCCGAATCGTCCACGAGAACGTCGCGCAGGTCGTCTTGCCGAAGCATCGACATCAGGCCCTCGCCGTCGTCGTAGGTCGTCGACGCCATGAGGTCGTCGACGACGAAGTCCATACGACGGCGCTCAGCGCGGAGGGCGGCGGACCGGCGGCGGTGACGATCGTCTGCGCTGCGGTCTCCC
This sequence comes from Gordonia sp. UBA7860, assembly GCF_002500165.1. NCBI lineage: Bacteria > Bacillati > Actinomycetota > Actinomycetes > Mycobacteriales > Gordoniaceae > Gordonia > Gordonia sp. UBA7860. The sequence goes on from NZ_DLSO01000025.1 coordinate 10,305, forward strand.
AATCGGTTGCGCGCGGCGTCGAGAAGCGGGAGGTCGGCGTCGGTCCACGCGTCCGGACGTTCTCGCTGGAGGAGTCGCAGATCATCCGGCGTCAACCACGGGGCACACATTCGGAGGAACGCGGGAACCGACCACAGGTCACCGACGAGATCCGTCGCGTCGAGCATCGGCCACGCGCGCCCCACTGCAGTAGCGAGAGATTCATTGCGCTGCAACGCTTCCTGCACCTCGTCCCGGTCGAGATCGTCGTGACCGATACGTCGTTGCACCGTCTCGGCCAGGTACTGCCAGATCACGCCGCGCGCCTCGTTGTGTGGTGTGCCCGCCTCGGGTGCAGCGAACGCTTCGGCCCAATCCCGCCGCCGCAGAGTCACATCCGCCCACTCGGTCTCGACGAGAAGCGACTCGGTAGGCGGTTCCTCGTACCATCGCACCGCAGTCTCGATCGCGTCGACCATCCCGGCCGTCGACTTCAGCGATGCCACAACGTCGTCGGCTTCTCGCACTGCGGTGTCGCCCCCGGCGACCAGATCTTGCAACGTGCACGTCTGCACGCCTTCTTCACCGAGACTCGGCAAGACGTCGGCGACATACGACAGGTACTGCTCGTGCGGCCCGACGATCAGGAGGCGGCCACGCGTAAGCCTCGCGTCGGAGTAGAGCAGATAGGCGGCACGATGCAGCGCCACCACGGTCTTTCCTGTACCGGGGCCGCCATCGACGACCAGCGCGCCTGCCGAGTCGGCGCGGATGATGGCGTCCTGGTCGGCCTGGATCGTCGACAACACGTCGCGCATGCGTGGCGACCGACTCGCCGAAAGGCCTGCGAACAGCGCCGAATCGCCATCGAGCCATACCCCGTCGTCGACGGCGTCCGCGGTGAACACTTCATCCCAGTAGTCGGTGATCTGCCCGCGCGCCCATCGATAGCGTCTGCGCGAGCGCACCCCCATCGGCTGCGCCGCCGTCGCGTTGAAGAACGGAGCAGCGGCTGGGGTTCGCCAGTCGACGAGCAGTTGACGGCCCGTCGAGTCGGTCAGTCCGACGCGGCCGACATACACCGGCTCCGGCTCGTCGGTCAGCGTCATCCTGCCGATGCACAGGTCGAGCCCGAAGCGACGAAGCGTCCGTAGGCGGCCCGTCAACTGGTGTATCTCGAGGTCGCGATCCGATGCGCGCTGCCCACCACCGCCCTCTGCCTTTCGCGTGGCATCGAGTCTGGTCGAGAGGACGTCGACGGTGCCGGCGAGCGCCGCGGCGGTGTCGGCGAAATAGCGCACATCGCTCTCGATGCGCGTCGAGGCGGATTTCGGTGAACCGGCGGGAAGGTTGAAGACATGGTCAGTCACTGCAGGCACTGGGCGACTCCGAAAAGGGCTGGGCGGGGGCGGAATCACCGATTGTGCACCCGGTTAGGGGCCTTGCGGCAAGGCCCCTACCTCGCGTTATAGTGAAATGGGCAGGGACGTAGCGGCGATCACGGCGGATCAGGCCACGCTCCCCTGAGCACACATCACGACGGCACGCATCACCACGACAGTCATCACAGCCAGCAGCACACGCGCAACAGCCGGGAGACGAATGCGTCTGCCCGGCTGTTGGTCTCGATGAGAACGGAACTAGGTGGTGTGCACGATCAGCACATCGCACGCAGACTTACGCGCGACGTCGGCAGGCACCGAACCCAGCAGACGCCCCGCAATCGAGTTGAGTCCACGATTGCCGACGACGAGTAGATCAGCCTGCACATCGGTGACCAGTTGCAGCAGCGCGTCGACGGGTGCGCCCTTCACCGGGCGCGCGACGATCTGCGTGGCTCCCGACTTCGATGCTCGCTCTTTCGCCCGTCGCAGGATCTCGTCGGTCGGCGCACTTCCGGTCACCTGGTAGGCCTCGTCTTTGAGAACATCTGCGGCCTCGCCGGCGCCGCGGTCGTTCGGAAAGTATGCGCATGCGATCACCAATTTCGAATCGCCCGCGATCGCACCCGCTCGATCGACCGCCTTCAACGACGATTCCGATCCGTCCGTTCCGACGACGATCGTCTGGTAAGCGCCCATCCCTTGACCTCCACACATGTCTGATTCCGCACTTTCGCGGACTTCATCGATCACGACAACTCTAGAGTCACCTGAATCGGCAGGATAGTGTGCCACGCAACATTTGTCCGATGATCACGATGATCGCTACATCCCGAACCCCAGTGGGACGAACGTCCCACTTTCCAGAGACGGTTACTTGATTCCGGCAGCATCCATACCGCGCAGCTCTTTCTTCAGATCTGCGATCTCGTCGCGCAGCCTGCCCGCGAGTTCGAACTGCAGATCGCGAGCCGCGCTCATCATCTGCTCGGTGAGCTGCGCGACCAGATCGGCGAGTTCGGCCCGTGGCATCGACCCGACGTCTCGCTTCTCGATGACTCCTGCGGAACCGCCCTTCGCCTTGGAGACCTCTCCCTGCGCTCGCCGTCCGCGGCTGGCGTTGCGGCCGGAACCTCCGACATCGACGACCGAATCCTCCGCCTCGCGGTACACCTGATCGAGAATGTCGGCGATCTTCTTACGCAACGGTTGTGGATCGATACCGTGCTCTTTGTTGTAGGCGACCTGCTTTTCGCGACGACGCTCGGTCTCTTCGATCGCGTTGCGCATCGACTCGGTGACCGTGTCGGCGTACATGTGCACCTCGCCGGAGACGTTACGGGCGGCACGCCCGACCGTCTGGATCAACGACGTCGTCGACCGCAGGAACCCTTCTTTGTCGGCGTCGAGGATCGCGACGAGCGACACCTCGGGAAGGTCGAGTCCCTCGCGTAGGAGGTTGATACCGACCAGCACGTCGTATTCGCCCGACCGGAGCTGCCGCAGCAACTCGACCCGTCGTAGGGTGTCGACCTCGGAGTGCAGGTACCGCACCCGGATACCGAGTTCGAGGAGGTAGTCGGTGAGGTCTTCGGCCATCTTCTTGGTCAACGTCGTCACCAGCACGCGTTCATCGCGCTCGGTACGGTCGCGGATCTCGTGGACCAGATCGTCGATCTGCCCCTTCGTCGGCTTCACCACGATCTGCGGATCGACCAGCCCGGTCGGGCGGATCACCTGCTCGACGAACTCTCCGTTGGACTGGCCGAGTTCGTATGCGCCAGGCGTCGCGGACAAATAGACCGTCTGCCCGATGCGTCCGACGAACTCGTCCCAGGTGAGCGGACGGTTGTCGACCGCAGAGGGCAACCGGAACCCGAAGTCGACCAGATTGCGCTTGCGCGACATGTCACCCTCGTACATGCCGCCGATCTGCGGAACCGTCACATGCGACTCGTCGATCACGAGCAGGAAGTCATCGGGGAAATAGTCGATCAGCGTTGCGGGGGCGCTGCCCGCAGGCCTGCCGTCGATGTGGCGCGAGTAGTTCTCGATGCCCGAGCAGAACCCGACCTGCCGCATCATCTCGAGGTCGTAGCTGGTCCGCATGCGCAGGCGCTGCGCCTCGAGGAGTTTGCCCTTGCCCTCGAGGTCGGCGAGACGCGCCTCGAGCTCTTCCTCGATGCTCGTCATGGCCTTCTCCATGCGCTCAGGTCCCGCGACATAGTGCGTCGCGGGGAAGATGCGCAGCGTGTCGACCTGTCTCACCACATCGCCGGTCAACGGATGCAGGTAATAGAGCGCCTCTACCTCGTCACCGAAGAACTCGATCCGCACCGCCAACTCTTCGTACGACGGGATGATCTCGACGGTGTCGCCCCGGACACGGAAGCTACCGCGGGTGAACGACATGTCGTTGCGTGTGTACTGCACGTCGACCAGCAACCGGAGCAGTGCGTCGCGGTCGATCTCGTCGCCGACTTCTACCTCGACCGAACGGTCGAGGTAGGACTGCGGCGTGCCGAGACCGTAGATGCACGACACCGAAGCGACGACCACCACGTCTCGTCGTGACAGCAGGCTCGACGTCGCCGAGTGTCGCAGACGCTCGACGTCGTCGTTGATCGACGAGTCCTTCTCGATGTAGGTGTCGGTCTGGGCGATGTACGCCTCGGGTTGGTAGTAGTCGTAGTACGAGACGAAGTACTCGACAGCGTTGTGCGGCAACATCTCTCGAAGCTCGTTGGCGAGCTGCGCAGCAAGCGTCTTGTTGGGCGCCATCACGAGCGTCGGGCGCTGGACCCGCTCGATCAACCACGCGGTGGTCGCGGATTTACCGGTACCGGTGGCGCCGAGAAGGACGATGTCGCGCTCCCCCGCCGCGATGCGACGTTCGAGGTCGTCGATCGCCTTCGGCTGGTCACCTGCGGGCTCATACTCGCTGACCACCTCGAACCGACCCTCGGTACGTTCGACGGCACCGACCGGACGGTGCTCGGAGTGCGCGAGAATCGGGTGTTCGGTAGCAAAAGCCATAGTGCCAGGGTAAACGCGACCTGTGACAATTCTGTTCCGGATTCACGCACACCCCGTGACCTGCGGTTAGGGTGTGACGATGTCCGATCTGCACCCGCCGAAGCGGGAGATCTTCGACGTGCCCGCGATGATCAATACCGACAACAAGGGATTCGTCCGTCCGGTGGAACGCTACGAGGAGGCCTCGTTCGGTCTCTACATGTCGCGCACCGCCGATCACCCCAGATTCAGCCATCTCGAGTCCTGGCTTCTTCCTGCGCTCGGACTTCGCGCCAACATCTTCCACTTCGTCGAAGGACACCGGACCGGGCAGCGCCTCTACCTCGACATCGGGCGTTTCCAGGGCCCCGACACCGACGGCCGCTGGCACGCCGAGGACTGGTATCTCGATCTGGTCGACGTCCCCGGTCGCCCACTGGAACTCATCGACGTCGACGAACTGTTCGAGGCACACATAGCCGGCCTGTTGTCGACCGTCGAATGTGAGGAAGCCGTCCATATCGCCCGACGCGCACTGGTTGGTGCGGCAGAACACGACCACGACATCCAGAAGTGGCTCGACGTCGCGAGCGGTGGGCATGTGTCGTGGCTCGACGGCTGATGGCGCTACATCTCCCGACGATCGGCACGCCAGGCGGCGACTCGCGCATACGCGCTGTCGAACCAGGGTTCCTTCGCCGAGACGTAGGCGTCGCGGTCGCCGTCGGCTGCAGCCAGTGCGGCCCGCTTGACCTCGGCGTACTCGTCACGTGCTGCGGCGTCGGACCGCATCCAATCGCGGAACTCGACGGCGAACCGACCGCCCGGTGAACCCTGCGCCCGCAGATGCACATTGACCGACCGTCCAGGATCGGCCGAACCGTGGAACCTCTTGCCCCAGAGGCCCTCATCGACCGAGCCGGTCTCCGGATCCGGCTTCGGCCGGTCGCTGGTGGTCTTCGGATCACGCGGGAACCCGCCGTCGGCAAGCACGTCGGCCAGAGCATCCGCGACGTCGAGGTCGGCCACGGTGACCTGGATGTCGATGGTCGGCTTCGCGATCAGCCCCGGCACCGCCGTCGAACCGATGTGATCGATCGCCGACGCCTTGTCGCCGACGAGTGCCCACAGTCGATTGACCAGTCGCGCACCTATAGCCGCCCATGCCGGCTCCGGAGCAGCCAGTTCCAACGGTCCGGGGACGATCGTTCGCGAGCGCACATTCTCCTCGTAGGGCACCAACCGCTCGTCCCAGAGCTCGGCGGCAGCCGCCGCGAGATCGTCTGGCGTGCCCGAGTTGTCGAGCCAGACGTCAGCGACGGCCCGTCGCTGTTCGTCGGTGGCCTGGGCGCGGATTCGGGCGCGCGCGTCGTCCTCGGGCATGCCACGCAGCTCGGTCAGGCGTTGGACGCGCAGCTCCTCGTCGGCCCCCACGATCACCACGAGATGGAAGAACGGAGCCATGTTGCCTTCGACGAGCAGCGGGATATCTTGCACCACAATGGCATTCGACGCAGCTTGAGCGAGCAGTTCCTGCGTGCGAGCACCGACCAGCGGATGCGTGATCGAGTTGAGCTTCTGCCGACTCTCGTCGTCGACGAAGGCTTTGGCGGCCAGCGCTGGTCGATCGAGCGTCCCGTCGGCGGCCAGGATGTCGTCGCCGAAAGCCTCGACCAACTGCGTCAGACCGGGCGTGCCCGGTTCGACGACCTCGCGGGCGATCTTGTCGGCGTCGATGTGGTATCCACCCCGCTCCACGAAGGTCTTGGCCACGGTCGATTTGCCGGCTCCGATGCCGCCGGAGAGTCCCACTCGGATCACAGACTCCAGTGTCGCAAACGCCGAGTCATCACGGTCATCCGAGTGGCGACCCGATCAGCCGGTGACGCCGGTGAGCTCGATCGTCTCGTGCGGCAGCGACACCCTACCGACGACCTTCGCCGCGGTGAGGTCGACGGCGTAGAGGGTCTTGGTCGACGGTTCACTCACGTACGCCCGATCGCCCTGGATCAAGAGGTTCGGCATCGGCGACTGCCATTCGTCGGGCTCGGCCCACGCCCGGATCACCGGGATCGACGCGACCTGAGCCGCTGACTGCGGATCGAAGACGTGGAGGGCACCGTCGGTGCCGAGAATCACGGCCTGCCCGTCGGGGCCACGCTCGATGGATCGGAAACTATAACTCGAGTCGATCGGCACGACCCGCAGCGTGGCAGTACGGGTGTCGGTGAGTGTGAACCGATTCGGTCGCTCGAGGTCAGCGTTCTTGTCGGTCTTGTAGTCGCCGAGAACAATCGGCGAGTCGGCAGTACCGGCCTGATTTCCGATGCGGCCGTACGAGTCGGGGCTCGCTACTTTCGTGATCTCGTTTCCTCGCACGATCAGAATGCCGTTTTCGCACCCGAAGGTGAGTACTCCGTTCGCTGCATCTGCCTCTCCGTGGACGCCCGGACACTCATCGCTGCGAGTGATCTCCCTGCGCTGCTTGTCGAGTATCGCGATCCCCGACCGTTCGTTCTCATTGCCGAGAGTCACGACCAGAGAGCCGTCGCCGCGTGACACGGCGACTCCGTGATGCGGTTCGGGTGCCGTGTACGTCGTCGACGCGGCCTTTCCCTGCGCCAGCGCGACCGGCTCCACGATCGTGACCTCACCCGTGCCGTCGGAGAACAACGTCAACCGGTCCTCGAACGACACGGCATGTCCCGGCTCCGCACCGCCGAAGGTGATGTCGGTCATGCGAGGTGACGATGAATAGTGGTGGCCGTGATCCCCGTGTCGGCGGGTCCATACACCCATGTCGAGGACGTGGAATCCATCCGATTCGCTGATCAGGACGTCGCGCCCGTTGTCGGCGCTGTTGAGGCGGACGAATCCGTCGACTTTGATGTCGTCGACCTGTGTCAATGAGTCGGCGTCATAGACCAGCACGCCGCCGTCGTAGCTCAACGCCAGCCGACCGACCGCGTGCTGCTCTTCAGTCGGGCCCGCCGTGGCGGACGACGCGGCGTTCTGCGCGGCGAAGTCGGTGTCAGGGGCACCGCACCCTGCCGCAAGGTATGCTGCGACGGTTGCGAGGGCGGTCCAGGTAGTCAGTTTTGTCCGATGTGAATGCACGCGGACGAGTGAACACGTTAATGAAAATTATTGTCAACAGCTTATTTCTCCGCCCTGCTGGTCACGCCGACGTCACCGGTAGGGCCGTGCCACGAACAAGAGCGCCTTCCGGACGAATCCGGAAGGCGCTCTTGGCGTTTACGTGCGAGACGCGACTATCAGGCGTTGCCCGACAGCTTCTCGCGCAGTGCGGCGAGCTGCTCGTCGCTGGCCAGCGAGCCACCCGTCGATGCGGGAGCGCTGCTCGACGAAGCGCTGCGGCTCTCCGACGATGCCGACGAGTAGTCCTGCGGGGCCTTCTCGGCCTCGGCTGCGGCAGCAGCGAACTTCTCGATCTGCGCGGTGTGCATCTTGTGGCGACGCTCGGCCTCGGCGTAGCGGTTCTCCCACTCTTCACGCTGCTTCTCGTAGCCGTCGAGCCATTCGTTGGTCTCGGCGTCGAAGCCCTCGGGGAAGATGTAGTTGCCCTGCTCGTCGTAGCTGTCGGCCATGCCGTACTTCGACGGGTCGAACTCCTCGGTGTAGTCCTCGTTGGCCTGCTTGAGGCTCAGCGAGATACGACGACGCTCGAGGTCGATGTCGATGACCTTGACCATCGCGTCGTCGCCGACGGCGACAACCTGGTCCGGGACCTCGACGTGGCGCTCGGCCAGCTCGGAGATGTGCACGAGGCCCTCGATGCCGTCGTCGACGCGGACGAACGCACCGAACGGAACCAGCTTGGTGACCTTGCCCGGCACGATCTGACCGATCGCGTGGGTGCGGGCGAACTGACGCCACGGGTCTTCCTGAGTTGCCTTGAGCGACAACGACACACGCTCGCGGTCGAGATCGACGTCGAGAACCTCGACGGTGACCTCGTCACCAACGGTGACGACCTCGGACGGATGATCGATGTGCTTCCAGGAGAGCTCGGAAACGTGGACCAGACCGTCGACGCCGCCGAGATCGACGAACGCACCGAAGTTGACGATCGAGGACACGACGCCCTTGCGGACCTGGCCCTTCTGGAGCTGGTGCAGGAACTCGCTGCGGACCTCGGACTGGGTCTGCTCGAGCCATGCACGACGCGACAGCACCACGTTGTTGCGGTTCTTGTCGAGCTCGATGATCTTGGCTTCGATCTCCTTGCCGATGTACGGCTGCAGATCGCGCACACGACGCATCTCCACGAGCGATGCCGGGAGGAAGCCGCGCAGGCCGATGTCCAGGATCAGGCCGCCCTTGACGACCTCGATGACGGTGCCCTTGACGGCCTCGTCCTTTTCCTTGAGCTCCTCGATGGTGCCCCAGGCACGCTCGTACTGCGCGCGCTTCTTGGACAGGATGAGGCGGCCTTCTTTGTCCTCCTTGGTGAGAACCAGGGCCTCGACCTCGTCACCGACGTTGACGACCTCAGAGGGGTCGACGTCGTGCTTGATCGACAGTTCGCGAGAAGGGATCACGCCTTCGGTCTTGTAACCGATGTCGAGCAGAACCTCGTCACGATCGACCTTGACGATGGTCCCTTCGACGATGTCGCCATCGTTGAAGTACTTGATCGTGGAGTCGATGGCTGCGAGGAAGTCCTCAGCCGAGCCGATGTCATTGACGGCTACTTGCGGCGAGGTGATCGTGGGGGACGACATATGTTGAGTTGCTCCGGACAGGTATGTAGTAGGTACAGTTCACATTGTTTGAACAGCGATGTCAGGCGACGCGCATCTCGATCACAGTGCGACCGATCAGCGTTCTCCCAGGTCATCACACGAGGGTGACGTCCAGGTGACGACAAGCTGAACTGCGCGAAAGATGCCTCCACGCGCTTTGTCCACCTTACTCTAGCGGCGTTGTGCTGGGCAAATACCACTTCTGAGTGCATCCCGCCACCGCGCACACGACACAGCAGGCATACGACACAGCTGGGGATACGACGACACGCGAGAGGTGCAACGTTGGCGCATTCGGTCGAATTCCTCTTCGACGACGAGTCGGAACGTCGCCTGCGCGCGCTGTGGGATGCGCTCGCGGCGTCGAACCTGCCCAACGCAGGCAGAAACCCGTCGCCCACCAACCGCCCGCACGTCACGGCCGCCGCGACGCATCGGATCGACGCAGCCGCCGACCACGCGATACATCAGTGCACCGAAACCCTTCCGATTCCGGTCACCATCGGGGCACCGCTGGTCTTCGGCCGTGACGACCGCCTCGTCGTCGCACTGCTGGTGGTGCCGACGGCTCGCTTGCTGGCCACCCATGTGCGGGTGGTCGAGGCGCTGTCCGGCCATGCGTTCACCGCCGACGACGAGCCGGGCGTTTTCTCCCACTCGCTGCCCGGATCGTGGACTCCACACGTCACGATGGCGCGCCGCGTGCACTCGGACACTCTCGGCGACGTCGTGGCCGCGCTCGATCTGTCCTCTCACAGCGGTCGCCCTGACGGCGCTCTCGCGACCATCACCGCGATCCGACGTTGGGACGGCGATAGTCGGACAGATGTCGTCCTCGGCAAGCGTCACGAGAGTTCGGACTCGGGCGAATGACTCCCAGGGGTTGGCGGCCGCGACGGATCTAGACTCATGCAGGTGATCGGCGACGACGAGACTCCGCACGCGCCGCGACTGCTCGGACGAATCGATTCGTCGACGAGCGAGGCCGCGAGCCGCACCTGGTGGGACGCAGAGGCACAGGACTATCACCGCGAACACGGCGGTTTCCTCGGCTCCGACTCCCGTGGCGGCGAGTTCGTGTGGGGGCCAGAACGATTGCGAGAGGGAGACGTTCACCTACTCGGCGATGTCGCCGGCCGCGACATCCTCGAGATCGGGTGCGGTTCCGCGCCGTGTTCACGGTGGCTCGTCGCCCGTGGTGCGCGCGCCGTCGGACTCGATCTGTCGCAGAAGATGCTCGATCACGGACTCGCCACCATGAAGCGATTCGACGAACCGCGGGTACCGCTCGTTCAGGCGACCGCAGAGTCGCTGCCCTTTGCGGACGAGAGCTTCGACATCGCCTTCTCGTCTTTCGGCGCAGTGCCTTTCGTCGCCGAACCCGGCCGGGTGATGGCGGAGGCCGCGCGCGTCCTACGGCCGGGCGGCCGCTGGGTGTTCTCGGTGAATCACCCGATGCGCTGGATGTTTCCCGACGACCCAGGGCCTGCCGGGCTGACCGTCACGATGCCGTACTTCAGCAGGACGCCCTATTCCGAGGTCGACGCCGACGGCACGGTCACCTACGTCGAACATCACCGCACCATCGGCGATCGGGTCCGTGACATCCGCGCTGCCGGACTCATCCTCGACGACATCGTCGAGCCGGAATGGCCGGACGACCTCGAGGACGAGTGGGGTCAGTGGAGTCCGCTTCGGGGACAGTACTTTCCGGGCACCGCGGTGTTCTGTTGCGTCAAACCCGGCTGAGCACAACGCAACCGATCACAGCTGAACCGATCACAGCGGGGCCGATCACAACAGCTTCGAGAGGAACGCCTTGGTCCGCTCGTGCTGCGGGTTCGCGAGCACCTCTCGCGGATCGCCCTGTTCGACGACGACGCCGCCGTCCATGAACACCAGCTGGTCGGCAACCTCGCGGGCGAATCCCATCTCGTGCGTGACCACGAGCATGGTCATGCCTGTCGAGGCGAGTTCCCGCATCACACCGAGCACATCACCGACCAGCTCGGGGTCGAGCGCCGACGTCGGCTCGTCGAAGAGCATCAGTTTCGGCTCCATCGCCAGCGCTCTGGCGATCGCGACGCGCTGCTGCTGCCCGCCGGAGAGTTGCGACGGATACGACTGCGCCTTGTCTGCGAGTCCGACGCGCTCCAGCAGGTACTCGGCGCGAGAAGTGGCCTCGGCCTTGTTCTTTCGTTTGACCTGCGTCGGCGCCTCGATCACGTTCTCGAGCACCGTCCGATGCGGGAACAGATTGAAGTGCTGGAACACCATGCCGATGTCGCGGCGCTGCTTGGCCGCGTCCTTCGGACTCATCTCATAGAGCTTGCCACCGCGTTCGCGATAACCGATGAGGTCGCCGTCGACGTAGAGCCGTCCCGCATTGACCTCCTCGAGATGGTTGACGCATCGCAGGAACGTCGACTTGCCAGAGCCCGACGGACCGATGATGCACAGGACCTCACCGCGCTCGACCTCCAGCGAAATACCTTTGAGCACCTGCGTCGTACCGAAGCTCTTACACACTCGATCGGCAAGCACCATCGGTGTCGCCGACGTCTCTTCGACCGTCGTCATACTCCCCCACCCCCGTGTTGTGGATCGGTCACCTCGGCCTCTGCGGCGAGGGCCTTGCGTTGCTTACCAGTCAGCGCACGTGTCGCGCCCCGCGCGTAATAGCGCTCCAGGTAGTACTGGCCGACCATCAGGATGCTCGTCACCACGAGGTACCAGGTCGACGCGACCATCAGCAGCGGAATCGGCTGGAAGATCACGCCCGAGATGTCACGCGCACGTCCATAGAGTTCGAGGCTGAACGGCACCGCGGCCACGAGGCTGGTCGTCTTGAGCATGCTGATGACTTCGTTGCCTGTCGGCGGGATGATCACTCGCATCGCCTGCGGGAGCACCGTTCTGCGCATGGTCTGCGACCACGTCATACCCAGCGCCACCGACGCCTCGGTCTGCCCCTCACCCACAGATGACACACCTGCGCGCACGATCTCCGCCATGTAGGCGGCCTCGTTCAGAGCCAGGCCGATGACCGCGAACAGAAATGCCGCGTTCAGCGACTGGATGTCGAAGTGTGCAAACTGCACCGTGAACGGGATACCGAGGTCGATCCGCTTGTAGATCGACGGGAACAGGCCCCAGAACACCAGCTGCACATAGACCGGGGTACCGCGGAAGATCCACAGGTAGACCCACGACGTCGCACGGAGAACCGGATTCGGCGACAGGCGCATGATCGCCAACACCACACCCAGCACGATTGCGATCACCATCGACAGGACCGTCAGCGCGAGTGTGTAGCCGACGCCCGACATGATGCGGGTGTCGAACAGGTACTTGGCGTAGGTGTCCCACGCATACGCCTTGTTGGTGGCCGCGCCGTAGATGAACAGCGCGACGAGGATGAGCACGATCGCCGCGGCGATCCACTGACCGGGATGTTTGAGTGGTACGGCCTTGATCGGGGTCGGCTCCACTTTCGCGGAGTCGACCCCGACTCGGCCGTCAGACGGCGTCGACACAGGTCAGCTGACCGCGCCGTTGATCACAGATTTCTGGATGGCGCCGGCCTCGACGCCCCAGTTCTCGGCGATCTGCTTGTACTGACCGTTGTCGATGAGGTGCTGCACGGCCTGCTGCAGAGCCTGCGTCAACGACGACCCCTTCTGCACCGGGTAGCCGTAGGGCGCCGAGTCGAACACTCCACCGGCAGCCTCGAGCTTGCCGTTCGAGCGCTTGATCGCGTACGCGGTCACGGGCGAATCCGCCGACATCGCGTCGACCTTGCCGAGCACGAGCGCGTTGGTTGCTTCGTCCTGGCTGTCGAACTTCACCTTCTCGATCGCAGGCTTGCCCGCATCGGTGCATGCCTTGCTCTTGGCAGGAACCTCGTCGGTGTCCTCGACGGTGGTCGACTGCACGGCAACCCGCTTACCGCAGGCGTTGTTCGGGTCGATGTTGCCGCCCTTCTGCTGGGCCCACTGCACACCGGCGTTGTAGTAGGTGACGAAGTCGACCTGCTGCTCGCGCTCCTTGCTGTCGGTGAACGACGACATACCCACGTTGTAGGTGCCCTGCTGGATCGCCGGGATGATCTTGTCGAAGTCGGCTTCCTTGTACACCGGCTTGAGACCCAGGACGCCGGAGACGGCGTTCATGAGATCCACGTCGTAGCCGACGATGTTGCCGGAGGGATCCTTGAACTCGTTGGGCGAGTAGGGAACGTTGACACCGACGATCAGCTGGCCCGACTGTCGGATCGGCGCGGGTACCAGCGCGGCGATGGAATCGACCTTGGCGACCTCCACTGCCTTCGACGAGCTGGCTGCCGCCTCGCCACCGCCCTCGTCGGATTCATTGTTGGTACATCCGGCGAGTACCAGTGTCAGAACGGCCACAAGCGCGGTGAACAGACCGCCGAATCGCCATCGTCGCGAACGTGTCGAATGCTGAAGTCGCATCGAAATCCTTCCCCCGGCGCCCCCATGAGCGCCTCGAGACCACACACCGACACACCGTCGGCACTTCGCAGTAACTTACTGGCTTCCGGTGCAATCCACCCGGTAGTTACGAAGGATTAACCGTGCTTCGACCCGACGACGCGCCCGAGCACCGGGGCGGCCGGGCGCGTGGTTGTACCCACCCCAATCCAATATCGATGACCAAGAAAGCACGTACGTTTCGGAAACTTACCTCCGCAAACATTTCCGATAAAACGTGAATTGATGGATTCAAGATATAGTTTGCGTAGAGCCTTTCTTCGAATTAGCATTTCGAGCGTGATACGCCCCACTCGACCATTCTGGGTCGCATTGTCCGGATTTGTTGCGGCGCTGTTGGCAGCGACGCTCACTGGTTTCCTCGTGCCCGCAACAGCGTCCGCGAGTCCATTGAAGCCTCCGTCTCACGACCCCTTCTACGGCACGCAGCGAAGTCTCGACCACGTCGCGCCCGGTACCCCACTGAAGACTCGCGTCGTCCAATTGTCCTACGGCGACAAGAGGTTTCCGGCATTTGCGACGCAGATCCTGTTCCGTACCACGGATCAGTTCGGCATGCCGACGGCAGCAGTCACCTCCATCATCGAGCCGTTGACATCCGGACCGCGAAAATTGATCTCGTATCACTCCCCCTATGACGCACTCGGGTCACAATGTGATCCCTCGTACGCTCTCCGCGGTGGCAATACCGGCCGTGGACCAGAATTCGACGACATCATCATCGGTTCATTTCTTGCGCAGGGATACACCGTCGTAGTCCCCGACTATGAAGGCTTGAAGATGCGCTGGACGATGGGGCGCGAGTCCGCGCAGACCGCTCTCGACAGCATCCGTACCGCGCAGCGACACCTGCGCCTGCCCTCGTCGACGCCGGTCGGGCTCTTCGGCTACTCGGGCGGATCGGTGCCCACCGGCTTCGGCGCCGACCTCGCCGCGAACTACGCTCCCGAACTCCACATCGTCGGCGCCGCCGCGGGTGGAGTCCTCGTCCAGCCGTCGCACAACCTGCCCTATGTCAACGGCAGCAAGCAGTGGGCCGGCGTGATACCCGCGCTCATGAACGTCTACAACGCGACCTTCGACCTCAACATCGGCCAGTACCTGTCCCCCAAGGGAACCCAAACACTCGCGCAGACCCAGGGACAGTGCCTGATCAACTTCGCGACCAAATATCCAGGACTGACCGACACACAATTGCTGCTACCGCAGTATCCGGGGCTGTTGACCGTCCCGGGGATCCCGCAAGCCTTCAACCAGAACATCATGGGTTGGGTCGGCAAGCCGAGAAATCCGATGTTCCTCGGTGTGGGCAACGTCGACGGAACCGGCGACGGGATCATGATCGACGGTGACGTGCAGGGATTGGCAACGAAGTACTGCCGGGAAGGAGTACCTACGCAGTACAGGACCTATCCCAAGCTCAGTCACTTCGATGCGTTCCTGCCCTGGGCACCCGATGCGGAGAAGTTCCTCGCCGACCGTTTCGCCGGGCGCCCCGCGACCTACTGCTCGGGAATTCCGACGGGCAACACCCTGGGCCCCATCAGCTAGTCAGGACCCGTCAGGCCGTTCGGTGCCGCGGTCGATCGCTTCGACGACCGCGGCACCGAACTCTGTCGTGGTCGAGGCCCCGCCGAGATCGGCCGTGCGAATCCCCGTGGCCAGCGTGACGTCGATGGCGTCGTCGATTCTCGCGGCGCAGCGGGTGAGCGCTTCGTCGGCTCGCTGATCGCCCCACCATCGGAACATCATCGCCGTCGAGGCGAGAATGCCGACGGGATCGGCGATTCCGCGTCCGGCGATGTCGGGGGCCGCACCGTGGCTGGCTTGCGCCATGGCCTTGGTCGACGAGCAGTTCACCGAACCTGCCATTCCCAGCGATCCCGCCAACTCGCCTGCGAGATCGGAGAGGATGTCGCCGAAGAGGTTTTCGGTGACCAGCACGTCGAAATCCGCGGGCCTGCGAACCAGCAGTGCTGCCATCGCGTCGACATGCTGCTCGTCGACGTCGACGTCAGGGAAGCCCACCGCCACCTCGCGGCACGCATCGCGGAAGAGGCCGGTCGTGAGTCGTAGAACGTTGGCCTTGTGCACGATGGTGACATGCCGTGAGCGTTGCCTCGCGAGTCGGAATGCCTCTCGAGCGATTCGACGACTCGCCTCACGGGTGACGACTCCGACCGCGAGCGCAACATCGGGCGTCGGCATGAATTCACCACTCCCGACGGCCATGTTCCGGTCGGCGTACAGCCCCTCGGAGTTCTCCCTCGCGATCACCACGTCGATGTCGGGAGCGGTTGCGGCCACACCGCGATAGGCCCGACACGGCCGGATATTCGCATACAGCCCGAACCGCTTACGGATCACCGCACCAGGCGTCAGCATCCCACGGAACTCCTCGGGATATCCGGCCGAGTCGTGTGGGCCGAGAATCCACACGTCGAGTTCGTCGAGACCCTCGAGCGCCGATTGCGGTGTCGGCGTGCCGTACTCGGCTATTGCGTCACGACCGAGAGGCAAAGTCACCCAATCGAATTCGATGTCTTCGCGCGCACCTGCCGCAACCGCCACGTCGACGGCGATCGGCACGATCTCCGGCCCGATTCCGTCGCCGTCGAGTACACCGATCGCCAGTCGACTGTCCCTGCTCATCTCGCAAATATTGCCAGAACGCTTGACAACTCTGCCGAGCCACCTCAGCATAGCTAGAAACCGAATGTCATTCGGTTTGGCCCTCAACGCCGCAGGCCAGCCGCCATTCTCTTCGACGACACTCTCGTAGCGTCGCTCTCGAAAGGCTCCCCATGAGCACTGCAGATCCATCCCGAGTCGCAACTCCACCTGCCGCTGTCGATTCGCCACCACCCGCAGGCATCGATCTCAAGCAGGACGCACTCGGCGCGCCGTCGATTGCTTTCATGGTGATCGCGGCGGCGGCCCCGCTGACCGTGATGGCGGGCGTAGCGCACCTCGCCCTGGCCATCGGCGGTGTCGGCGCGCCGGTCGCCTATCTCGCCGCTGGAATCAGCTTCGCGGTGTTCGCGGTGGCGTTCATGGCCATGACCAGGGCCACCGGCGGCAAAGGCGCCTTCTACTCCTACATCACGCTTGGCCTCGGTCGGGTCGCGGGACTCGCATCAGGCTTCCTCGCAGTCGTCTCGTACAACGCACTCCAGATCGGCGTGTACGGCCTCCTCGCCGTTCAGACGCACGACGCCATCTCGCGGGTGCTCGGCGTCGACATCCCCTGGCCCGTACTCGCACTCGTCGCAATCGCGATCGTATGGTTCGTCGGCCGTCGCGGAATCGACGTCGGGGCGCGATTCCTCGGAGTCCTCCTCGCCCTCGAAACCGGCATCCTGCTGGTTCTCGCCGTCGCGATCCTCGTCAAGGGCGGAGCGCACGGTATCGAGTTCTCCACCTTCACTCCCAAGGCGATCTTCGCTCCGGGAATGGCAGGCGTGCTGGCCTTTGCGTTCGCGGCGTTCATGGGATTCGAGTCGACAGCGCTCTATCGCTCCGAGGCTCGCGACCCCGACCGCTCCATCCCCCGCGCCACGTACTGGGCAGTCGGCTTCATGGCCATCTTCTACTGCTTCATCGTCCAGGCATTCGGCGCCGCTCAGGTGCAGCAGGCCGCGGGCGACGACGTCGCCGACCTCTTCTTCTCCGCCATGACGACGTATGTGGGCACCTGGGCGACCGACGTGATGTCACTGCTCATCGTCACAAGCGCTCTGGCGTCGCAGATCGCGTTCCACAACGCCATCAACCGCTACACGTATGCACTCGCACGCGACGGCGCGCTGCCCCGCATCCTCGATCGCACTCACCCTGTGTACAAATCCCCTTCTCGCGCAGGCAATCTGCAGACCATCCTCGCCGCCGTCGTCATCGCGGCGTTCGGCCTGGCCGGTGCAGATCCCTACTATCAACTCCTACTGGTCCTCAACACCCCGGGAATCGTGGGAATCATTGCGCTGCAGGTGATCACATCGCTCGCGGTGGTCGCGTACTTCGTGCGCAAGCACTACGTCAGGGCCGAGCGGGTCGGGCTGATCGCGGGAGTCCTGAGCACCATCCTTCTCGGCCTCGCATTGCTACTACTCGTGGCAAACATCAAGCTGCTGACCAACATGGGCACCGCGGCCAACGCGGCACTTGTCGGCAGCGTGGGAGTCGTGTTCCTCCTCGGAATCGTTGCGGCACTCTATTTCCGCGCCCGGGTGCCACGCACCTATGCCCGCATCGGCGGCCTCTACGACGACCCGCACGCCAGCACCGAACGCTGACACCAGGGGATCCGAAGACGCAGTGGCACAACTCAATCACGTACCAGACCGCACTCAACGACATACGCAGGGACGAACATGACACATCGAGCCGACACGGTGATTTTCGCCAAGACCATCCACACACTGACAGGGGAACAGGGCCACAGCGCCGTCGCCATCTCCGACGGGCGGGTCTGCGCACTCGGCGACGCGGATTCGCTGACAACCTATATTTCTGCGTCAACTCAGATCGTCGACCTGGGAGACGCGACACTCACCCCCGGCCTCATCGACGGACACATCCATCCTGTTCTCGGACTGGACATTTCGGCCGGCGTCGACCTCTCGGGCGTCGACAACCTCGATCAACTCGTCGAGGCTCTGCGAACCGCCCCGGTCGTCGACGGCTGGGTGCGGGGCTGGGGCCTCGACCCCAACGCGTTCGGTGGCCGACCCGTCACATCCGACGTGGTGGTGACGGCGGTGGGACCCGACCTGCCCGCCCTGCTCTACCTCTTCGACGGTCATTCAGCACTCGCCACACCGGCGGCACTGCGCGTCGCGGGCGTCGATGGCCCGCGGACATTCAGCGGCAACGCCGAGATCGTCTGCCAGGACGGCATTCCCACGGGCCACCTGCTGGAGCTGGAAGCGGTCAGCGTCGTTTCCGCGGTCGTACCGCCCGAGTCGGCGCACCAGCGTCGACGACGCCTCAGCGAACTGCTCGGCTCCATGGCTGCGGCCGGACTGACATCAGCGAACGCCATGGATTTCGAAGGCGACAGCGGCGAGCTCGTCACCGCACTCGAAGCCGACATCGAACTTCCCATGCGGCTCCGCTTCGCTCCGTTCTGTATGCCCGGCACTGACACCGAGCAACTCGATCACATCGTCGAACTGCAGCGTCGCGGTGGCAGGCGGTGGAGTGTCGACGGCGTCAAGTTCATGGTCGACGGGACCATCGACGGTGGCACTGCGTGGCTCGAGACTCCCGACTCCCATGGCGAATCAACCGCGCCACTGTGGCCGGACCCAGCGGAGTACCGACACGCGCTGCGCTACTTGGCACAGCGAGGTGTTCCCACGGTGACCCACGCGATCGGCGACGCAGGAATCCGTTATGCACTCGACAGTCTCGCCGATCTACCCGAGCTCCCATCGGGCGCACGACATCGGATAGAACACATCGAGACACTCCCCGACGACCTCGTCGACCGTTTCGCGCGGCAGGGCGTGGTCGCGAGCATGCAGCCGACCCATTGCACCCACTACACGCGCGCCGACCACTCCGACAACTGGTCGGAGAGACTCGGCACCGAACGCGCCGACCGCGCATTCCGCACGCGCGACATCCGTGACGCGGGAGCGATCCTCGCGTTGGGGTCGGACTGGCCGATCGCACCCTTCGATGCCCGTTCGATCATGGCCGACGCCCAGCTCCGACGCCGCGCGGGACATCTCGACGATGCTCCGATCCTTCCCGGACAGGCACTCACCGCACGCATGGCACTCGAAGGCTATACGAGCCACGCCGCACGGGCGCAGGGCGCGAGCGACGCGGGTGCCATCGCGGTGGGCTGTCGCGCTGATCTCACCGCCTTTGCCGTCGATCCGCTCCGGTGCCCGCCCGACGAACTCGCCGACGCCCCAATCGTGCTCACCATGGTCGGAGGCGACGTGGTGCACCGCGCCGACCACGTCGACGCCTGACCCGCCCGAGCGTCGAGGCAACGGCGAGCATCAGGCATACGGCGAGTCACTAGGCTTACGGAATGCCCCGCCCGCGCACACCGATCCTCGATCCGAACACGATTGCCCGAGCGGCACTCGACGCGCTCGACTCCGACGGCTCGTTCACCATGCCCGGGGTTGCGAAGCGCCTCAACGTCGCGGTGTCGTCGCTGTATCACCATGTGGCGAGCCGCGAGCAACTCCTCGAGCTCATCCGCGGGGTGATCGCCGAGGAACTCTCGGTGTCGATCGAATGGCCGGAGGACTGGCGCGAGGTGGTTCGAGAGTGGCTGATCGGCTACCGCGCGGGCTTCGGTGCCCACCCCGAACTGGTGCGGGCACTCACGGCGCAAACGGTCCGCGCACCCGAGGTGCTGCACGGCTACGACCGATTGGCGCAGAAGCTCGTCGACGCCGGGTTCCCGATCGATCGGGTGTTGCACGTCATCACGTTTCTCGACACCATCGCGCTCGGGTCGGCGCTTGACGTCGGCGCACCCGAAGAGGTGTGGTCGGCCGACGGCGTCGCGGCTGACAGCGCCCTCGGGCGTGCGCTGTCGGCAGCACCGACGGGACGCGTGCGCGCTGACGAAGCGTTCGAGCTGACCGTCGATTTGGCCGTCATCGGCCTCGAGACCGAACTGGCCCGCGTGTCGCAGAACTGACAGCTCTCGCGCAGGACTGCGTTTCTCAGTGCGCGGCGTCGTCCCACGAGCGACCGAAGCCGACCGAAACCTCCAGTGGCACAGACAGATCGATAGCATTGCCCATCTCTTCGCGAACCACCTTCTCGGCTTGTTCGCGCTCACCCTCAGCCACTTCGACGACGAGTTCGTCGTGGACCTGGAGCAACATGCGTGAGGCAAGCTTCTCGGCGACGAGTCGCTTGTGCACGTTGATCATGGCGACCTTGATGATGTCGGCAGCCGTGCCCTGGATCGGGGCGTTGAGCGCCATACGCTCTGCCGCCTGACGCCGTTGCCAGTTGTCGCTGTTGAGGTCGGGTAGATAGCGGCGTCGACCGAAAAGCGTTGCGGTGTACTCGTTTCGGCGTGCCTCGACGACGACGTCATGAAGGTAGTCCCGCACGCCACCGAAACGGTCGAAGTACGCCTCCATCTGCTCCTTGGCCTCGTCGCGACTGATCCGCAGCTGCGCCGCGAGCCCGAACGCCGAGAGTCCGTATGCGAGACCGTACGACATCGCTTTGACACGATGCCGCATATCTGTGGTCACCGCGTCGATCGGCACTCCGAAAGCTCGTGACCCGACAAAGTTGTGGAGGTCTTCTCCGGTGTTGAACGCCTCGATGAGGCCCGCGTCGCCAGAGAGGTGAGCCATGATGCGCATTTCGATCTGGCTGTAGTCAGCCGTCATGAGGGTCTCGTATGGCTTGCCGGTGCCACCGGGTCCGTTGTCGGAGCCGACGACGAATCCGTGGCGGATCTCCCGCCCTGCCTCGGTACGAACCGGAATGTTCTGCAGGTTGGGTTCGGTCGATGACAAACGACCCGTCGCCGCGACGGTTTGGTTGAACGTCGTGTGGATTCGGCCGTCGTCGGCCACCGACTTGAGTAGACCGTCGACGGTCACCTTGAGTCGGGTGGCATCTCGGTGTTCGAGCAGATACGCCAGGAACGGATGCTCGGTCTTCTCATAGAGGGTCTGCAAAGCGTCGGCGTCGGTCGTGTAACCGGTCTTGGTCTTCTTGGTCTTGGGCATGTCCAGCTTGTCGAACAGCACCGTCTGCAATTGCTTGGGCGAGCCGAGGTTGATCTGCTCGCCGATCACCTCGTAGGCGGCCTCTGCGGCCGTCCGGATGCGCTCTGAGAATGTCTCTTCGAGCTGACCGAAGTGCTCGACGTCGACCGCGATGCCCGCTGCCTCGAGGTCGGCGAGCACGAACAGCAGTGGCAGCTCCATCTCGGTCAGCAGCGGCTTGGAGTCGATGCGGTCCAGCTCGGTGTCGAGGGTGTCGGCGAGTTCTGCGACAGCCCGCGCCTCCAGCATCGCCTGCTCGGCGATCTTGCCCGCGCCCCCGTCGTCGTCGAGGAGCGAGAGCTGCCCGGAGTCGGCACCATCGTCGGCACGCAGTTCGCGTCGCAGGTAGCGCAGCGCGAGATCGTCGAGGTTGAAGGTTCGTTGGCCGGGCCGCACGAGGTACGCGGCGAGGGCGGTGTCGCTGGTGACACCGGCGAGCGTCCACCCACGAGACCGCAGCGCGTGGATGGCCCACTTCGTCTCATGGAGGGCCTTGTCGATGGTCGAGTCGGCAAACCATTCGCCGAGCGCCTTCTCGTCGTCGGGGCCGAGCACCGTGACGTCGACGTAACCCGACGTACCGTCGGCCGCGGCGATCGCGACGCCCGTCACGTCTGCGCCGACGACCTGGTGCGGCGCGGTCACGGTGAGCCCGCTGCGACCGGTACGGGCGTGCGCGTCGAGCCAGTCGCGAACCTCACCTTCGCCGAGGACCGACCCGTCGAGTTCAAACCCTGATTCGGCCTCCGGTTCGACGGAACTGAGCGTCGAGAACAGACGATCGCGCAGGACACGGAACTCGAGATCGTCGAAGAGTTGGTGGATGCGGTCGCGGTCCCAGCCGACCATCGCCAGTTCGTCGGGCGTGGCAGGCAATTGCATGTCGCGGACGAGCTCGGTGAGCTGGCGGTTCGTCTGCACCGAGGCCAGGTGCGCGCGCAATGCGTCGCCAACCTTTCCCTTGACCTCGTCGACATGATCGATGAGTGAGGCGAGAGAGCCGTACTCGCGAATCCACTTCGACGCCGTCTTCTCCCCCACACCCGGGATGCCGGGCAGGTTGTCGCTCGGGTCGCCGCGCAGCGCCGCGTAGTCGGGATACTGCGTGGGTGTGAGTCCGTACTTCTTCTCGACCTCATCAGGGGTGAAGCGGGTCAGCTCCGACACGCCTTTGCGCGGGTACAACACCGTCACCGAGTCGTCGACGAGCTGCAGCGAGTCCCGGTCGCCGGTGACGACGAGAACCTTGTAGCCCTCCGCTTCGGCCTGCGTTGCCAGCGTCGCGATGATGTCGTCGGCCTCGTAGCCCTCGATCGCCATGACGGGGATTCCGAGCGCGTCGAGCACCTCTTTGGTCAGATCGACCTGACCGTTGAACTCGTCGGGCGACTTGGATCGCTGTGCCTTGTACTCGGGAAACATCTCCGAGCGGAAGGTCTTGCGCGAGACGTCGAACGCCGCTGCGACGTGTGTGGGTTCCTCGTCGCGGAGCAGGTTGATCAACATGGAGGTGAAGCCGTACACCGCGTTGGTCGTCTGTCCGGTCGCGGTTTTGAAGTTCTCGGCAGGAAGCGCGAAGAACGCCCGGTAGGCCAGCGAGTGCCCGTCGAGCAGCATCAACGTCGGTTGACGCTTACCCTTGCCACCCTTCTGACTCGATCGCAACGACGTCGACGGCGCGGCCTTGCCGTCAGCGGGTGTGCCGTCGGAACTCTTCACGGGTGCACTTTGCGCAGGACTCACACCGCCGAGTCTAGTGACGCCTCCCGACACGCCTCATCCCAGCAACCCCGCGGACCCTCGCAAATCCTCAGCCAGGCGCGCGGCGGTACATCGGCCACACCGTAGGTCCGTTCTCCGGCAACGTCACCTCGGCGGTCACCGTGAAACCGAATCGCTCGTAGAGCGGAATATTTGCCTCGTTGGAGCTCTCCAGATACGCCGGTCCGTCGACCAACTCCATCCCGGCGCGCAGCAACGTACTTCCGACGCCGCGCCCGTGCACTGTGGCGCCGACGAATGCCAGATACCAGTGCGGTTCGCGCGGACGGTATCCCGCGAACATCTCCTCGATCTGTTGGCCGCGACGGTACCGACCGCCCAGTGCCGACAGGAACCGCGGCACCGCCAACAGTTGGCGGCCGCTCGAGGGGTGAAATCCCGGCGGGTCCCACACCGCGGCGCCGACGGCCCGGTCATTCTCGACGCACACGTCTATACGTCCCCGTGACCCGTGACCCGCGGTCAACAATGCGCGATACAGGGCCGCGTACCGGGTGGTGTCGGGTTGCAACCACCGCATCACCGGGTCGTCGGCAAACGCCTCTCCGAGTATCTCGCTGACGAGCTTGTTGTCCGTTGAGCCCTCGATGGCGTAGGCGGTCACCGCGTCAGGCTACGCCGAGATACGCCTCACGCACCGCATCGTCGACGAGTAGCTCTTTGCCCGGCCCCTCTTTCAGGATCGTGCCGGTCTCAAGGATGTAACCCCGATCGGAGCGGCTCAAGGCCTGCTGCGCATTCTGCTCGACGAGCAGGATCGTGGTTCCCTCCGCGTTGATCTGCGCGATGATCGAGAAGATCTGTTGGATCACCATGGGCGCCAAGCCCATTGACGGTTCGTCGAGCAACAGCAGATTGGGACGCGCCATCAGCCCTCGACCGATCGCGAGCATCTGCTGCTCGCCGCCGGACATGGTTCCGCCGTATTGCTTGCGCCGTTCCGCCAACCGCGGGAACAACTCGAAGACCTGGTCGAGGGCCTGACTGTAGGCAGCCTTGGACTCGAATTTCCTTCCATAGCAACCCATGTCAAGATTTTCGAGCACCGTCATTCCCGGGAAGATGTGTCTGCCCTCGGGAACCTGGATGATTCCCCGTGACACTCGCTCGTGCGGGGCAAGCTTGGTGATCGACTCACCATTGAACTTGATGTCGCCCTGACTGAGTTTGAGCAGACCGGAGATCCCGCGCATGGTGGTCGATTTTCCCGCGCCGTTGGCTCCGAGGAGAGTCACCAGCTCGCCCTCGTCGACGTGTAGCGAGATGCCGTGCAGCGCTTGGATTCGGCCGTAGTGAATGACGACGTCGGTCATTTCCAGCACCGGCGTCTTGATGGTCGTCGCGGCCGAATCCTTGCTGAGGTCAGGCGATTTGGTCATCGGGAACTCCCAGGTAGGCGGCGACGACCGCGGGATTCTCGCGAACCTCGCGCGGTGAGCCGTCAGCGATCTTGCGGCCGAATTCGAGGACGACGATGCGATCGGTCACGCCCATGACCAAGCGCATGTCGTGCTCGATGAGCAGCACGGTGTAGCCGTCCTCGCGGATCTTCTGGATCAACTCCATCAGCGCGGACTTCTCGCTCGGATTGAAGCCGGCCGCAGGCTCGTCGAGGCACAGCAGCTTGGGTTCGGTGGCCAATGCCCGAGCGATCTCGAGACGACGCTGGTCTCCGTACGGGAGATTCGACGCCTTCTCCGCCGCGCGGGCACCGATACCGACGAACTCGAGCAGCGCCATCCCGCGGTCGACGGCGTCGTGTTCTTCTCGGTACAGCCGCGGCGTGCGCATGATTGCTCCGAAGACCGACGTCTTGTGCCGGGCATCGGTGCCGACGGAGACGTTCTCCAGCGCGGTCATCTCACCCCAGAGCCGCACGTTCTGGAAGGTACGCGCGATCCCCTTGCGAGTGATCTTGTGCTGCGACATCTTGCCGAGCGGCGCACCGTCGAAGACCACCGTTCCACGCGTCGGACGATAGACGCCCGTAATCGCGTTGAAGCACGTGGTCTTGCCTGCGCCATTGGGTCCGATGAGGCCGAGAATCTCGCCGCGCTTGATGTCGAACGTGACGTCGTCAAGTGCCGCCAGCCCACCGAATTCGACGGTCAAACCGGTGACCTTCAGTAGCGGTTCACCCTCGGCAGTTTCGATGTTCCGTTGCGGCGCAACAGCTTCGGCGACAGCTTCTGGATCGGCGAGTTGCGGGTCGACCGCTGCCGGGTCGACGACAGCCGTCGACTCGGGGTCGGCGAGCACCTCCTCGACCTGTTCGACGTTGTCTGGGACCTGTTCGACGCTGTCCGGCCCGGTCTGCGCCTTGCTGATGTCGACACGCGGAGTGGTGTCGTCGGCGCGATCGTCCGCGGCGTCGTCAGGTGTCCTGTGCGTCATGCGTGCGCCTCCTCGCTTCCCGACGGTAGCGGGTTGGGGTTACGACGGACAGCGGCATAAACCTTGCGACCGAAGGTCAACAGTCGCGCTCGTGCCGGGAACAGGCCTTGCGGCCGGAAGATCATCAGCACCACGAGGGCGATGCCGAAGAACAGGTACTTGAACTCGCTGAGCGACTGACCGCCCACCTCGATGCCCTGCACCCGCGCAGGCAGGTAGACGATGATGAACGCGCCGGCGATCACGCCGAGCTTGTTGCCCTGTCCGCCGAGCACGACGGCACAGAGGAAAAGCATCGAGTTGATGACCGTGAACGCCTTGGGATCGACGTACTGCACCTGGCCCGCGTAGACGGCGCCCGACAGCCCGCCGATACCCGCGCCGATCACAAACGCCCACAGCTTGTACTTGAACGTGGGCACACCCATGATCTCGGCGGCGTCCTCGTCTTCACGAATCGCCACCCACGAGCGTCCGACGCGGCTGCGTTCCAGATTGCCGATGACGATCAACACGAGGATCACCGCGACGATGCCCAGCCAATACCACCAGACCCCGTAGTTGGCGGTCGGGCTGTTGTTGCCGACGGAGAACACACCGTCGGGATGCTTGTCCGACCGCCCGAGCTCGGGGAACAGGACACCCTGCAGGCCCGACGCGCCGTTGGTGATGTCTGTGAGGTTGTCGGCGAGCAGACGCACGATCTCGCCGAATCCGAGTGTGACGATCGCCAGGTAGTCGCCTCGCACGTTCAAGGTCGGGGTACCGAGGACCAACCCTGTGAGTCCGGTGATGATGATCGCGAGTGGAACGCATGCGAGCCACGCCCACGGCCCCGAGAAGAAGCCGTGATCTTCGCTGTTCCACAACGGACTCGCCGGACTCGTCAGCAATGCGACGACGTAGGCGCCCACCGCGTAGAAGCCGACGTAGCCGAGGTCGAGGAGACCCGTCTGGCCGACCACGACGTTGAGTCCGATGGCGATCAATGCCGTCATGGCGAACGTCGCCATGACCACACCGAAGTTGGTTGCCGTCGTCGTGATCAGTGGCGGTTTGATGACCGGAAGCAGCGCGAGAAGAATGATGAGGGGGACGCCGAGTAGCCACTGCTGTACGCGAGGCAGGCTGTCCCACCAGGTGCGAATACGGTCGCCGAGACCGCGCGGCGGCGGCGTGGTCAATTGCGTCGACGACACTTTCGCTGACGCCACGCTGTCTGACGCCTCATTGTCTGATGTCGTCATACCCGCGCCTTCCCCAGCTTCTCACCGAGTATTCCGGTTGGACGGAACATCAATACGAGGATCAGGAGAACGAACGCGACCACGTCCTTCCACTGATTTCCGAAGAGCACGGAACCGTAGTTCTCCATCACACCGAGCAGCAAGCCTCCCAAGAGCGCGCCACGAACGTTGCCGATTCCGCCGAGGACCGCGGCGCAGAACGCCTTGATCCCGAGGATGAAGCCGCCGTTGTAGACGATGTTGGTGGGTACACGCAGCGTGTAGAGCAGCGCCGCAGCGCCTGCCAGCAGACCACCGATGAGGAAGGTCACCAGGATGATGCGATCACGGGAGACACCCATCAGCAGCGCGGCATCGGGATCCTGTGCCACCGAACGGATCCCACGTCCCAGACGGGTCTTGTTGATCATGAAATCGACGCCGAGCGCCAGCACCAACGCCGAGCCGATGATCACCATCGTCATGTTGAACACCGGGGCGCCGAAGATCGTGAACTCCTTCACGGGCTCCACGAGGCGAATCGTCGGTTGTGCCGTGGAGCCGCCGAGTGGCGGGTCGACCGGGAACTTCGGCAGCACGTAATGCACGAATTCCTGCAGTACGAACGACATTCCGATCGCGGTGATGAGAAACGCGAGCGGCTTCGCGCCGCGTCGACGTAGGGGCCGATACGCGACGAACTCCAGTCCGACCGCCGCTCCGCCCGCCACGATCATGCCGCACAGCCCCGCGAGCACGAGATAGACGACCGTCATCACCGTTCCCTCGGAGTACGTGTTGCCCGAGGGCGTGAAGCCCAACAACAGCAGTCCGATGTAGGTGCCGAACATGCCGAGCATGAAGACCTCGGAATGAGCGAAGTTGATCAGTCGGAGCACGCCATAGACGAGTGTGTAACCCACCGCGACAAGCGCGTACACCGATCCGTAGGTCAGCCCCTCGATGGTCAGGCCCCAGAAGCCGTCGAACAGCGCGTGATAGTCGAATCCGATGGTGGATGCCACTGCGGTCGACGTCTGTGCCACCAGAAGTGTGGTGGTCATACGATCCCCTCAATCGTCGAAAAGTCGCAGACACGAACCGCGCCCGGCCGCCGTGATCGACGGCCGGGCGCGATTGGTTGTCGTACTTACTTGACCTCGTATACCCAGATTAGCGATGTGGTGAGTTCACCCTTCGGTGTCCACGAGTACTTGCGGGCAAGACCTGTGCCGTTGTACTTGCTGATGTACTCGAGCAAC
Organism: Gordonia sp. UBA7860; assembly: GCF_002500165.1. Classification (NCBI taxonomy): domain Bacteria; kingdom Bacillati; phylum Actinomycetota; class Actinomycetes; order Mycobacteriales; family Gordoniaceae; genus Gordonia; species Gordonia sp. UBA7860. Next base: position 38,391 of record NZ_DLSO01000025.1, read on the forward strand.
TTGGGACGGGTGTTGTTGCCCTCTTCGATGCCCTTCATCATGATCGCCGCGATGTCGTACGCCTCGACCGAGTACACGCCCGGCGGCTGGTTGAACGCTGCCTTGTAGTCCGAAGCGAACTTGTCGGGAGCGGGACCACACGGGCACGAGAGCAGCGCGCCCTTGGCAGAATCGCCGGCCTGCGCGGTGAACTGCGGATCGTTCGCACCATCACCCGAGACGAACAGAACATTCGAGTCAGCCGACTTGAGCTGCTGCGCGAGCGGCGCGGCCTCCGCGTAGTAGCCCGCGTAGAAGACCGCATCCGGCTGTGCCGCAGTGACTTTCGAGATGATGGCGGAGAAGTCGCGCTCACCCTTCTTGACGTCACCCGAGCAGTCGGCGTCCGCGGCGGAGCCGAGTGCGCCGGTAACGGCCTTCGCCAAGCCCGCGCCGTAGTCTGTGTCGTCCTTGATGACGCAGACCTTCTTCTTGCCCTTTGCCCCGGTCAGGTACTTCGCGACGGCGGGGCCCTGAATGTCGTCGTTGGCGAGGCCGCGGTAGAAGGTCTTCCAACCATTGTCGGTGAGTGTCGGGTTGGTGGCCGAAGCGGTCACCGAGACGAGTCCTGCCTGGTTGAAGATGCCGCCGGTCGCCTTGGTCTCACCGGAGAACGCGGGACCGATCAATCCGATGATCGAGTCGTCGTTGGTGATGGTCGGTGCAACCTGTGTTGCCTTCTGCGGGTCACCTTCGGTGTCGAAACGCTTGAGGGTGATCTTGCAGTCGGGGTTGGCCTTGTTGTGCTGGTCGACGGCGAGCTGCGCACCGTCGACGATGTTGATACCGAGCGCCGCGTCAGCCCCGGTCAGTGCACCCGCCATTGCGATGGTCGCCGGGTCGCATTTCTGTCCACTCGGCGATGCCGGATCGAGAGCTTCCGCATCCGACGCCTTCGGCTGTTCCTTGCCCTCCGTATCGATCTGGGCGAGAGCCGAAATGGTGAGCCCCGACCCCGCTGATGCCGACCCACTCGATGACGAATCCGAGTCGGTGGACTTACTGCTACATGCCGAAACGGCGAGCACAGCGGCCAGCGTCGCCCCTAGCGCTGCGGTCGTCACGCGACGATGCATCTTTACTACCTCTCGTCCAGCCACCCGACCCCCTGTGGCCGGGAGGTCTACTGAGGAGACCTTGAGAAAACATAGACCGAGATACGAGATCGCGTGCGGCAATGAAAGAGAAATCCGCTAGTCACCGTCGACGCGTTTTCACAGATTTAACGCGGCCGACTTGAGGGTCAGTCTGTGGGTCCCAACGTTTCGACGACGACCTGCGCGACGGCCTTCATCGTGGTACGGCGATCCATCGCCGCGCGCTGAATCCACTTGAACGCCTCTGGTTCTGACAATGACTGCTTCTCCATGAGCAAACCCTTCGCGCGCTCGACCAGTTTTCGCGTTTCGAGTCGGTCCTGCATTGTCGCAACTTCTTTTTCGAGCATCTTCAGTTCGTGATAGCGACTTACAGCAACCTCCATGGCTGGAACAAGATCGGCTTTGGAGAACGGTTTCACCAAGTACGCCATCGCGCCGGCATCCCGAGCTCTCTCGATGAAGTCGCGCTGACTGAAGGCCGTCAACATCACCACGGGCGCCAACCGCTTCTGTGCGATCTCGGTGGCGGCGTCGATCCCGTCGCGCACCGGCATCTTGATATCCATGATGACGAGATCAGGCGAGAGCTTCTCGGTGAGATCGACAGCCGCCTGCCCGTTGGGCGCCTCGCCCACCACGTCGTAGCCCTCCTCGCGCAGCATCTCGATGAGGTCCATCCGGATCAGCGAGTCGTCCTCGGCGACGAGCACCTTGTGTGCAGTCTGCTTGTCCTCGGCCTGGGCCGGAACATTCTCAACCACAGTCACCAATCCCTCCTCCACGTCGAGTTGACCAGAGCGGTCACAACCGGCCGCATCCACACGCTCACGGCCAGCACCAATGCTCCGAAGAGTACCGGCTCACGCGGCTTCCGGCCGATCATCTACAGTTGTCTGTTGCAGCCGCTCGCGGCGGCAGATGCCCTCGTAGCCCAATTGGCAGAGGCAACGGATTCAAAACCCGTCCAGTGTGAGTTCGAGTCTCACCGAGGGCACCAGAAAGACCAGTTCAAGGCAGGTTTTCGACCACATACCCGCTAGGGGTAGCGCCTCAACTGCTCGCAACTGCTCGCAGTAGCGCCCGCTTAGGTGCTCGCGAGCAGGTCCGAAAGCCTCGATATTTGGTCCGCTGAGAGGTCGAGCATCGCCACAATCTGCCCAATGTCGGGGGTCGATTCGGCAGGCTTCAGCGCAGCCGTGCGAGCGTCGTTCAGCGCGGTCGCCAAGGCGTCGAGTTCGTCGCTGAAGAGATGCCCGTATCGGTCGAGGGTGAGCGTCGCCGACTTGTGCCCGAGCATCCGTTGCACAACCTTCACGTTGGCGCCGGAGCGGATCGCCAACGAGGCCGCGGTGTGCCTGAGTTCGTGTGGCGTGAGGCCCTCGACACCGGCAGCGGTCGCGGCCGGATCGAACCGCCACCGGAACTCGCCGGGTGTCATCCACCCATCACGACCACCGAACACCAACGTGCCGGTTGCCTTCGGCAGGGTGTCCAGGTGATCGCGGAGAAGCTCGACGAGGAACGCAGGCACCGGCACCGAGCGCGACTCATGGCCCTTGGTTGTGCCCTCGACGGCGCCTTGCTCTCTGACCCACGTCACCGACCTCGCGACGTCGAGTCGGCCGTCGGTGAGATTCACGTCGACCCGGCGCAGCGCGACCGCTTCGCCGTAGCGCAGACCGGCATACGCGAGCACGTAGACCATGATCCGGTCGGCGGGTGACGGCATCGCGTCGGCGAGCGCCTCGACTTGGGCGTGGTCGAGGAACCGCTTCGAGGCTTCGGTCTTGCGCGGCAACTCGACGCCGTCGGCCGGGTTCGATGGGAGTAGCTGAAGGCGCACGGCGTCACCGAGGACCTGACGGAGGACCTGATGCGCTTGGATCACGCGCGACGCCGAGAGCGCCCGACGGCGGGCACCTTCGGGCACCGCGTGCTCACCCGCTTGCATCGCCAGCACCCACGCCCGGACACCGGCGAAGTCGACACCAGCCAGCGGAGTATCGCGCCACGTCGGGAGAACGCATGTGTCGAGTAGGGACCGGTACCCCGCGACCGTCTTCGGTTTGCGCGCGGCCTTCGCGTCGATCCACTGCTCGGCGACCTCGCCGACGGTGCGCTCCCCCGCTGCCTTGCGCACGAACTTGCCGGTGACCAGATCGGCCGTGTTCTGGTCGACCCACTGTTGCGCATCGTCTTTCAGCGCAAAGGTTTTCATGTGTTCGTGGCCGTCAGCGTCGACGAACCGACCTTGCCACCGGTTGCCCTTCCCGTACTTGGTTGATCGCATTCGGCGCCCGGTGACCGGGTCGCGCTTCGCGATCGTCCATCGGTCCTCAACACCTGCGCGGCGCCCGCGCTTCTGTGCCGGTTTGTCCGTTGTCGTCATGCTCTGCACTGTACGGGTTAGCGATCAATTGCGAGCAGAACCGTACACGCCTATGTGACGCACCTCACACTTCGGATTAGTTGTCACGGTTGGCGATCACGGCAATTTTCATTGCCGCAGGTAGCGCTATTTTCGGCAAAATTAGGGTGCCCTATAGTTGTCACGGTTGACGAACATATATGCTGGTCAGAGCGATATTGACATTTGACGATCTCATTTTGCTTGGTCATTGTTTGGGGTGTCAGAAACACCGACGAAACCGGAGACAAAATGACCACTACGAACGTCGAGATTCGACGATTCACCCTAGACGAAGTCGCGAACATCATCGGAACCTCGCCCGCAGGTGTCCGCGAGATGCACAAGTACGGGCGAGGTCCCGTCATGTACATTCTCGGCAAACGTCTGGTGTGCGACGAACCGGACCTCGCCCGGTGGGTCGAGAGCCAGAAGGCCAAGAGCGCCCGCGGAGAACTCGCCGACCAGTTCCGCGACCCGGCCGAGTTCGGGGCCAGCGCATGACCGACGCCGAGCGCCAGGCGATCCACGAGCAGCGCACCACCATTCGACTCGCCTTCGCGAGCCGCCCCACCACACAGGAGAACAACTAGTCATGTCTGACACCAACACCGCAGCCGCCCGCGTCGACGTCGTCGGCGACATCACGACGATCACCACCGAGGCAGGCGCCCGACTCGACCTCACCGCTACCGACCTGCTCACCCTCGCCCCCGCGCTCTATGGCCTCGCCCGTTTCTGCTTGGTCGCGTCGCCCCTCGACGAGGCCGAGACCGCCGAGCGCCTTCAGGCCCTCGACGCGGCCGTGCAGGCCAGCGAAATCGAGTGGGGCGCGCTCCGATGACCGCCGACACTATCCCCGAACCGTTCACGATCCCGGAGCGCGTCGAGGTCGGCGAGATCGGCCGTCAGTTCGGGATGCGATGGCCGACCGGCACCGTCCCGCCGAAGCGATCCCTTGTCGTCCGGCTCGCGAATCGCATTGTGCGGATGCGCGATTCGGGCAAACAGCCCTACTATTCCGACCTCTCGCAGACCTTCCGCTGGGGCGTCCGTTTCAACTATCAGGAGGACACGAACCGATGACTGTCGAAGACATCACCACGACCCCGCCCGCCGCTCTCGCGTCCCGCGCGTCCAGCGCCGCGCAGAGAGCATCCGACGAACGCCTACGCATCGCGACCGAGAGCACGTCGTCGGCCATCGCCAGCGCGCACCGCAACGACGACCGACCACGCACGTCGCTGCGCCCTGTCCTTTCGGGCCGTCCTGTAGAACTCTGGGAGCCGACCGAGAAGCGCACCTTGCGCGGCCATTCCCGCGCACTCGGCGCGCTCACGGTCCCGGAGACCGCAGACCCCACTCCCCGCATCGTCGAGGCGATGCGCGCCAGCGGCGCAGCGGGTGAACCGGTCGACCCGGACGGCGAGCACGTGGCCGCGCTGGTCGAGTTCCATCGGGCACGCAACGACGCCGACGCCCTCGCCGCAGCCCGTATCGAGGTCCTGCGCCAGACCGCCCGTGCACTCACCGAGGACATCGCCGGGATGCGCCGGGAGCTGATGTCGGCGGTCGCCGCCGACCTTCGCGACATCGCCACCGAAGCCGAGAAGATTGCACCCGCCCTCGACGGGGTCACCACGGCCGACGAGGCGATCACCAAAGGTGTCGTGTCGGCATGGAAGTCGAGGGCCGACATCGCGGCCCGGACGCTCGACATCGCGAATTGCCTGCATTGGGTCCGGCGCCGCGCCGACCGTGGGTTCGCGGTCGACGCGACCGGCCGACCCGATGCGTGGCCCGTCGGCAACGACCACCGCCACACGTCGGCCGAGACGTGGGCCGTCGTCGACGACATCCTCGACCGGCTCGAAGTCACCGACGCTGCGCGTCGCCTGATGACCGGGGTCGACCAGTGAGCGCCGGTCGCGGGTTCGGCGGATACCTGCCGAGCAAAGAGCAGATCGAAGCCAACCGCCGACTACACCCGAGCTACCGTCGCGGGTTCGGGCAGCACATCGACGGCAGCAGGGACGCCGCCAACGTCAAGCGGTCACAGCTCGCCCGGCAACGGCGCCAGCGGATCGCCGAGGCCCAGCGGGCGAAGACCGCCGAGTTCGGCCGCGACGGCAAGCCGCTAGACCCGCTGCGCGACGACCCGGCCGCGATCGAGTTGGAATGGAAGACCGAGTTCGGGCCGAAGGATGACGGCGATGATGCCGCGTAGCGCGCGCAAGGATGCGCGGTTCTTCGGCCCGGACGGCGCCGACATGCCGGTGTGCCGGACGTGTTGGAAGGTGTCGGCGGTGCTTCGGCGTGGCGAAATCCACGTCGAGCGCCGTCGCACCGGCGGGGCCATCGCCCATCAGAACCGGCGGTGCCGGTCGATTGTGCCGGGGTCGGATGTGCAGCGCGACGTGTTCCTCGCCTACGTCGAACCGTCACCGATTGACGTCAACCGATACCGAAACCGATTGCCCGACAACCAGATTCGGCGCGCCGCTGGCTGATCGGCAGGTATATTAGACGCCGTAGCGGGTAGCGCCGCAACGACGAGAACAGGGATACACACACCGGGTCGAGCTACGGCGGAACCGGGGAGACGGTGTGTGTTCCCGATTATCTGAACGGAATACAATGTCGCACAACGAAAAACGCCCCCGCGATGCGAGGGCGAGTTCCGAGCGTGTTACCGACGAGAAGGCGGAATACGCCTCCGAGTCTAGCACGCTCCTCACGGCCGCAGCCGAACTGATCGCCTCCGGTCTCGGCACCCCCCTGCCCCTCCCCGCGGGGCAGAAGTATCCGCCCCCGAAGGACACCACCGGCGGCAGGAATCCCCGGCCTACCGACGACGAAGCCCTCGCTCGGTTCGACGACCTCGTCGGCAACGTGTGCCTGCGCGTTGCCGACGGCGTGATCGGCATCGACGTCGACATCTACGGCGACAAGCACGGTGACCAGACCATGCGCGCGAAAGTGGAGCAGTGGGGACCGCTGCCAGACACGTACATGAGCACCAGCCGCGACCCCGAGACCGGCAGCGGCATCTACTACTTTCGGGTGCCCGCCGGAACCAAGCTGCGCGGGGAGATTCGCCCCGCGGTCGAGATCATCCAGGCACATCACCGTTACGCCGTCGTGTGGCCGTCGGTCGTCGAGGGACGCGCCTACCGCTGGTTCGGTCCCGACCTCGAACCGTGCGACGTGCCGAACGTCGACGATCTCCCCGAGTTGCCCCCGAAGTGGGTCGACGGCCTGAAGGTCACCGAGCGCCGTTCGCGCCGGGCCGCGGTGCCCGAAGAGTGGTCGGCGTTCGTGTTCTCCGGTGAGGACGTCGGTCCGCGTGAGTGGCGACGGTTGGTTGCGACGCTCCCCGGCGCGAAGTCTGCGCCGTGCGAGCACATGGCCGACATCGGCGACCCGGTATCGCTTCACTTCGCCATGCGCGGCAACGCCTACCCCACGATGAACAGCCTCATTTGGAAGGCTGTCCGGTTCGGTACCGGCCGCGCCGAGGACGGTTGCCGCGGTGGGTGCCCCGGTGTCTACCGGGCCGTCATGCGGATCGTCGAGGCCTACCTCACCGAGGTCACCCCCGCGGGTCGTCGCGCACGTGAGGCCGGTGGTCGTATCCCCGCGAGCAGCGAGGCCACGGGCGAAGTCACCCGGTCGCTGACCGGCGCCGTCCGGGGTGCGGTGGTCGCGCGATGAGCCGACGAATGGGAGACGTGATCAAGTTGGCCGCAGTGCCCACCGAAGACCAGGACGACACCGCCGACCAGTGGGTCGAGGAAATTGCCGCCGAGCGCGCCGCTCAACGCGCCGAGAACGTCGAGGCCTACAGCGAGCGGTTGGTCGATGGCGCGGCGTTCATCCTCGACCAACCGGCAACGCCGCCCGCAGTGTGGGGTGTCGGAAATCGCGTCCTATGGGCCGAAGGTGAGTCCTTGGTCATCGCGGGTACCCCCGGCGTGGGCAAGTCGACCATTGCCGCGCAATTAGTTTCGGCATCAGTCGGCCTCCGATCCGACGTTCTCGGTTACCCCGTCACCGAGTGCGCAAAGGTATTAGTTCTCGCGATGGACCGCCCCCGGCAGATCGCCCGCAACTACGCGCGGTTCTTCAGCGCCGCTAATCGCGACGTGCTCGCAGGCCGGTTGGTATTTCTGAAGGGTCCGCCCTTGGCCGACTTCGCCGTCGACGAGCGCCAGTTCCTCGACCTATGCACCGCGGCCGGACTTGGGCCCGGCGATCGCGTCGTCGTCGACTCGATCAAAGACGCCGCCGTCGGTCTATCTGAGGATCGAGTCGGAGCCGCGTATAACCGAGCGCGTCAGTTGGTCCTCGCAGAAGGTATCGACGTTGTCGAGTTGCACCACATGAAGAAGAACGGCAGTGGCGACGGTCCGCCGAAGGCTCTCGGCGACGTCTACGGGTCGACGTGGATCACGTCGGGTGCGGGGTCCGTCGTGTTGATTCACGGCGTTGCCGGTGACCCCGTGGTCACGTTGCTGCACCTGAAGCAACCTATGGACGACGTCGGCCCGTTGGTCGTCACTCACACCGAGACCGGCGACAGCACCGTCGACACCAAGTCCACCGACGTCGTCGAGATCGTCCGCAATTGCGGTCCGAGGGGTGCGAGCACCGAAGATGTGGCCGTTGTGTTGTGCGAGGCCTCACGCCCCACCAAGGGGCAGATCGAACGGGCCCGGCGACGCCTCGCCGCAGCGGCCCAACGCGGGGCACTGATCAAACGCGACGGGATCGAACGAGGCGCCAACCAGCAACCCGGTCGGTGGTTTCTCTCGCGATCAGACGGCAACTAGTCGTCGTCCCTCTGTTTCAGCATCAGATCGACCGCACCAAGGCACGTTCCGGCGGCTTCGACAACTACCGACCACAGCCCCAGGTCGTCAGCGACGAGTTCGGTGACGAGTGTTGTGACATAGGGAATCCGGACGAGACTTCCGGTCTTTTCGACGACGACCTCTACCCGGTTACTGACTCGTTCCTCGCCCGATGGGGCTCGCAGACTCACAGTTGCCTCATAGCTACCGGGCCCCATCCGACCGGCCTCGAAGACACAGAGCAACGGAACGGTGACTGAGGTCGGAATCTCGGCTACTGAGTAGTTCTGCCATACCCCTTCGATCACATGAACGAGGCCGTGCCTGTGCGAGACGTAATTAGCGAACGTGAGCGCCGACAGGCGCAACGCATCAGCACCACGGGCACCGCTCGGAATGGTCGCGTCGTCATCGACAGTCCGAGCATGGCCGCTCCCCTCAGCGATGCGAGACGATCGCTCAAGTATCGCGCTCCACGGGTCGAACATCACACCGCCGCCGCCGGGGGCGCCGCCAGGCCATTGGCCGTGTTGTCCGTTGAGAATGATCTTTGCCGGAGCCTTACCGCCGAGACCACCGAACCCCCCGCCGATGACGCCTCCGCCACCACCTGCACCACCCAACGTCCCGCCCATGCCGCCGACATAGATCGTGTCCGCAGCGATGTTCACGGTGGTGTGGTCCGACTTCTCGACCACTTCGACGGCCTCAGCATCGCTCAGGCGCCAACCATGAGACCCCTCAGCGGCCGCGCGGTCATACTGGGCGATCTGATCAGCCTTCCAATGCTGAAGTTTCGTCACCGGATAGTTCTGAACTTGTTCGGCTTTGTCCACAACGTCCGCGTGAAATAGGCAAAGGATCAACAAGTTGGCGGGGCTCTGATTCTCCGCAGGCGTCATCGACGGGTCCCAGCGCGGACCGTTCTCTGAGCGCGCACAAATGTGAGAAATCCGAGAGTTCAACACACGAGCACCGCCGGGGACCGAGCGATACAGCGGTTCGGAGCAGTCCTCGGCAGCACAGGTAACCGCATTCGCGTACAGCGCCTTGGCGGTGCCAGGAGTCACATCGGGATGCTGAGCAGGCATACAAACAAGGATGTCGCGCTGCGTCACGAATGGCGTATTCGACACGCGGTTGACCGTCAATCATGACAGGTGATCCGAGGTAGGGGTCTCATATGGTCGCTATGCAACAGTGGGAACTATCAAGTGCAAGGAAGCGGTCACGCACCGGCCACGCTTTCGGCCTCGAATCGACAAAAACGCAGGTCAAGCGGTCACGCACCCAACCGGCCACAAAAGCGGTCACGCACCGGTCACAAGCGATCACGCTGAACTCAAACCCGCAGGTCAAGCGGTCACGGCAGGTGCGTGACCGGTACCGGTCACGGTTTCCCTCATCCCTTAGGGATGACGGGGAAACCCCCGTCGAGACTTCTTCGTCTCGACGTTTCACGCGACCCCAGATCGTCGGTGTGGTGTCGGGTCGTCGAGGGTCGCCAACGGACGTCGAGCGCCGCAAAGGCGTCAGCGAGGACGTGGGGCCGGTGTAGGGCATCGTCGAGGCAGGGGGTGGGGACCCCTCCCCGGTGCGATCAGCCAGGGACCCGCCCCGTACTGTCGGAATCCACGACCAGGCATACACCGTACCCCCTAGGGGTGCCCGAAAACATGCCTTGACCAGCGGGTTTAGGCCCTGAGAGCCCCGGAGCCGCCCCGCCACCGCGGGGAGCACAACCGCGCCCCCACCAGCACAAACGCACGAGAAGCGTTGCCGCGCAAGCGCTTTTGGGCCCATGACCGAGATCGCCACGCCCTCGCCGCCGAGCGCCCACCAAGCCGTCGCCCTCGCGGGGTCACCACCCGACGCCCTCGCGGCCCGCAGAGCCCCGCAGATACCCCGGGGACCCCCCACCACCACGCCCCAACGGGCAGATCGGCCGTAAGCGGGCGAATGAGGCCATGAAACGCGCCACGCCGCGCCGAGTTCGACGCC
>NZ_DLSO01000024.1:0-5717 GCF_002500165.1 Gordonia sp. UBA7860
GCTCTTCCGTTACCCGCAGCGATCGGGAGATCGCCCGTCGACGGGCCACTGCGCTGTGGCTGGTCGGGGGTCCCGACGGGTTGCGGCGCAACCCCACCGGGCGCGCGTCGGACACCGCCGTTGCCAGGCACAGGGCTCGGCGCGTGCCCGTTAGACCGCGCATAGAAGTGCGGGCCGCCGTGTCCGTTGAAGAAGACGCAACGCGCTCCCTCGGGCGACGGCACCGGGCACGGATTGCGCTCGATGAGCGATTGCGCGCGGTCGTCGAAGTCATTCCATTCGAGCCAGAGCCGTCTGTCGCTCCGCGGTCGAGTACTCGCATCGGTGGCGTGATTACCCGCGTGTCCGGCTGCCAGTCGACACTGCAGCAGCCATTCCGACGACCCGCTCAAACCGAGCGCGCGACGTTCCTCCGCGGAGCACACAACCGTTGACCAGCAACCCTGGCCGTCCATACGGTCCTCCCATCGGCCCGAATACGCGCAGCTTGCGTGTGGCGACGACGCTACTCGCGATCGCACGGCACGTCACAGTCGGATCAACTGTGGTCACGGCATGCGGTGCGTCAATCGACCCACTCCCCGGCGTCAGTCTACGGAAGTGAGTGCTGGCACTTCTACCCCGACGGCGCAGACATCGCCGTCGATCAGTCGGAAGCGTGGCGAACTCTGTTCACCGGTCCCGTGAAGATCCGTAGCCGGGCATTGTTCGTCGGTGCGCACATGGCATCCGCGTGAGCTGGTCCGCGCCAGCGCGGCTGTCACGACGGCCCGCGCGGCCAATGTCAGCGCGGCATCTTCGACGTCGCGCTGCGTTGCGACGACCCGCGGACTCGCGTCGTCGAGCAGCGCCGCGACGCGCCCGAGTCCCTCCGCGTTCCGTCGCAATCCGACGAAGCGCGACATCGCATTTTGCAGCGCCTCTCGGTCCACTACGTGCTCGACACCCGCATCGACATCACCAAAAGACGTGGTGTCGACAGCACCATCAGCCCTGGCCAGCGCTGCGACGTCGGCCGCGCGCACGCCCACCACCAGCCCCTCGAGCAGCGAGTTGGATGCCAGCCGGTTGGCGCCATGCAGTCCCGTTCGGGCGACCTCTCCTGCGGCAAGTAGCCCCGCGACGCTGGTGCGCCCGTGTGCGTCGGTGACGACGCCACCGCACTGATAGTGGGCGCCCGGCACCACCGGGATGCGCCCGTCCGCGGGGTCGAGGCCCGCTGCGCGCAGTCCGGCGTTGACCGTCGGGAATCGTGTGACAAAGTCGTCGATCGCCGAGATGTCGAGGTACACGCACGGATGTCCGGTGCGTTCCATCGCAGCCGTCACGGCGTTGGCGACGACATCGCGCGGTGCGAGATCGCCGAGCGGATGGACGCCCTCGGTCACCGACTTTCCGTCGACGTCGACGAGGCGTCCGCCCTCACCGCGGATGGCCTCCGTGACCAGCGTGCGCCGACCTCGCGCTCCCGGCGTGTAGAGCATCGTCGGATGGAACTGCACGAACTCGAGGTCGGCAACGTCGGCGCCCGCGCGAAGTGCGAGCGCCAGGCCGTCTGCAGTGGCACCCGCCGGGTTGGTGGTCGCGGCGAAGAGGTGTCCGCTGCCACCCGTCGCGAGCAGCACCGTCGGGGCGTGCACCACTCCCGGTCCATCCGCGCCGAGGTACGCGACGCCGACGGCCCGCTCGTTCGTGGTGAGTACGTGGGTGACGGTGCAGTCGTCGAGGACCCGCACGTCGCCGCGTCGAATCACGGTGGCGACGGCCGCGGAGAGTGCCTGCTGGATTTGCGCGCCCGTGGCGTCGCCGCCGGCGTGGATGATCCGACGCACACTGTGTCCGCCCTCGCGCGTGCGGGTGAGCCGACCCGAAGCATCACGATCGAACTGCGCACCCCATCCGAGCAGGCGCGACACCGCAGACCATCCGTCCGCGAGGATCTCGCGCGAGATCTCGGGATCGCCGAGCCCCGCACCGGCGACCAGCGTGTCGTGCAGGTGCAAGTCGACGCTGTCGTCGGCGCTGTCGGGCGCGACCACCGCGACGCCGCCCTGGGCGTAGTACGTCGAGGTGCTGTGCTCGACCGGCGCTCCATGTTGAGCTGGCCCGGCATGCTCGACCGGCCCGGCATGTGCACGCGATTCAGGGCTGTAAGCAGCACCTTTGTTGCAGATCACCACGCGCAGCCCGAGCTCCGCTGCGCGCAGTGCGGCGGTCAGCCCCGCGACCCCCGCCCCGACCACGACGAGATCGGCCACGAGATCGGCACGTGTGAGATCGAGCGCCATGTGCGTGCTCCTTCGCCGAACGGTGTTTCGACCGCTGAGTGTTTTCAACCCGAGCGTTTTCGACCCACAGTCGAAAACCCTCCCCGAAGACTACGCCGACATTCGCGGTTCGTGTAGATCGGCTCGACGTAGGAGTTGGGCATTGAGGGCGACGATGATCGTCGACAACGACATCAGCAACGCTCCGACCGCCATCGGGAGCACGAACCCGATCGGCGCAAGGATGCCGGCTGCGAGCGGCACCGAGATGATGTTGTACCCGGCGGCCCACCAGAGGTTCTGCTTCATCTTGCGGTACGCCTTGCGTGAGAGTTCGATCGCCGACACGACGGTCCGCGGGTCGTCACCGGCGAGCACGACGCCCGCCGACCCGATCGCCACGTCGGTGCCCGCGCCGATCGCGATACCGACATCGGCGCGCGCGAGGGCAGGCGCGTCGTTGACTCCGTCGCCGACGAAGGCAACGGTGTGGCCCTGCTTCTGCAGGTCGGAGACGATCTGCTCCTTGTCTTCCGGCCGTACCTGCGCGTGCACCTCCGTGATGCCCACCGCCTTGGCCACCCGGTCGGCGACGTCCCGGGCATCACCGGTAATCATCACCGATTCGATGCCGCGGTCGCGGAGCTCGGCGACGGCCTGGGCCGATTCGGGACGCGGTTCGTCGGCGAGTGCGATCACTCCGACGACCTCGTCGTCGATCATGATGTACAGCACCGTGTTTCCGCGAAGATTCTGCGCTGCTGCAGCGAGATCATCTGGGACAGAGACATTTTCGACGAGCCTCGGACCGCCGACGGAGACCTGCCGACCGTCGACGACAGCGCGCACACCCGTTGCGGCGTGCGTAGTGAAATCCTTCGACGACGCTGTGCGCACACCCTCGTCCTGCGCGGCGCGCACGATGGCGCGGGCGAGCGGATGCTCGCTCTGCGTCTCGGCCGACGCCGCCAGACCGAGAAGCTCGTCCTTTGAATACCCTTCGCGCGCAACGATATCGGTCATCCCGGGCCGTCCACGGGTGAGCGTTCCGGTCTTGTCGAAGCACACCACGTCGATTTGCCGAAGGGTTTCGAGCGCGATCCGATTGGTGACGAGCACACCCATGCGGGCCGCCCGTTCGGTCGCGATCGAGACCACCAGTGGTATCGCAAGTCCGAGTGCGTGCGGGCACGCGATGACCAGTACCGTGATCGTGCGGATGACTGCGTCCTCGGGTTGTCCGATCGCCGTCCAGATGATGGCGGTAAGCGCCGCAGCGCCGAGTGCGAACCAAAAGAGCCAGCCCGCAGCACGATCGGCGAGTCGTTGAGCGCGCGACGTCGAATTCTGCGCTTGCGCAACGAGACGCTGGATGCCAGCGAGCGTCGTGTCGTCGCCGACAGCTCTGACCCGCACCGTGATCGCGGAGTCGGCGGTGACCGTTCCCGCGACGACCTTGTCGCCGACCTTCCGGGTGACGAGATCAGACTCTCCGGTGATCATCGATTCGTCGAGTTCTGCTGTGCCGTCGATGATTACACCGTCCGCGGGCACTCGACCCCCGGGACGCACGATCACCACATCGCCCTGGACCAGGTCGGCCGGGGCGACGGTCTCGGTCTGCCCATCATCAGGGTCGCCGACGACGCGCTCGGCCTCATCAGGCATCAGAGATGCGAGGGAATCGAGCGCAGACGTGGTCTGCGCGATCGAGCGCATCTCGATCCAGTGCCCGAGCAGCATGATGACGATGAGAAGTGCCAGCTCCCACCAGAAGTCGAGATCATGAGGGAGCAGGTGAAGCGACGCGCCCCACGACGCCACGAAGGCGACCGTGATCGCCAGCGCGATGAGAGTCATCATTCCGGGTGTGCGCGAACGCAGTTCGCTCACGGCACCCGTCAGGAACGGTCGTCCGCCCCAGAAGTACATGACCGTGCCGAGCACCGGCGAGATCAGGCGCACCGCGTTGTCGGGGACGGTGTATCCGACGATCGACCCGAACATCGGCGAGGCCACGACCACCGGAATCGCGATCACGCACATGATCCAGAACAACCGCCGGAACATCGCGACGTGGTCCATATGACCGTGCGCCCCGTGGTCCATGTCCCCGTGACTCATCTGCCCGTGGCCCATGTCCCCGTGGCCCGTGTGCTCGTCGCGACTCGGTGCTGCGCCCTCAGTCGTGTGCCGGTGCGGTTCCATGATCTCTTTATACCCCCCTATGGTATGAGGCGCCACCCATGTGTGCGCAGATGCGCACATATGGCTACCATCGTGCTGTGCGGGCATTCACCTATCCGACGTTCCGTCGGCTCTACGGCGCGCAGGTCGTGTCGCTGCTGGGCACCGGGCTGCTCACTGTGGCATTGGGTCTGCTCGCCTACGATCTCGCGGGTCCCGACGCCGGACGTGTCCTGGGCACCGCGCTCGCGGTGAAGATGGTCGCGTACGTCGCAATGGCCCCGGTGATGCGGGCGCTCGTCGCGGCCCTGCCCGCCTCGCGGGTACTCGTCGGCGCCGACCTCGTACGTCTCGGCATGGCCTGCTGCCTGCCATGGGTCGGTCACGTCTGGCAGATCTATCTGTTGGTGTTCGCGTTGCAGACCGCGTCTGCGACCTTCACGCCGACCTTCTCGGCAACCATCGCACGGGTGGTCGACGACGGCGACGACTACTCGTCGGCCGTCGCGGCATCGCGGATCGCCTACGACCTCGAATCCGTCGGCAGCCCACTGATCGCGGCGGCACTGCTGACCGTCGTGTCGTACTCGACGCTGTTCGTCGGCACCGCGCTCGGCTTTGCCGCGTCGGCTGCCCTCGTCATCTCGTGCCGCAGGGGCATCAACGGCCGCAGCATCAACGAAACGCACGCCCCCACCGCCGCCGAGAGCTTCGGCCGCCGAGCCTTCGCTGGTTGTCGAATCATGCTGGCGCGCAGTGTATTTCGCGGCGTGTTGTGGATCAACGTCGTCGTCGCCGCGGCAACTGCACTGGTCATGGTCGGCACCGTGGTCTTCGTTCGAGCCGACCTCGGAGGTTCCGCGACCTCGGTCGCGGTGGCCTTCGCCGCGTTCGGCGGGGGGTCGATCGCCGCAGCGATCCTCGGGCCGCTGATCTTCCGACGAGCCGGAACTTCACGACCGATGCTGGCCTGTGCCCTCGCCTGCGTGATCGGCGTTGGCGTGATGGCTGTCTGGCTGGGCGCGCCGTCGTACATCGCTTTACTCGCACTCTGGGCTGTGCTCGGTGCCGCGACGTCGATCATCTCTACCGGCACCGCCCGTCTGCTGCGCGATCACAGCACCGACGCCGGCCGCGACGACGTGTTCACCGCACAGTTCTCGCTCTCACACGCCGCGTTTCTGGTGACCTATCCCCTCGCGGGCCTCGGCGCGTCGATCACCGGGCAAGCGGCGTGTGCGCTCGTGCTGTCGGCGCTCGCGC